>JACQAD010000014.1 GCA_016195125.1 Magnetospirillum sp. | reverse complement strand
GGGCCCAGATCAGCCGGGCCGGGTCGATTCCGGCCCGCTCGGCCTCGCGCGTCAGCCTGAGCTTGGCGGCTTCTGGAGGCGCCAGTTGCCACAGGACGGAATCGGGCACTTGTCCCATGATGCGCAGCCACAGGGAGAAGCTGGCGCGATCCAACTTGCGATGACCATTGAAGGAACACAGCACCAGACTCTGCTCGGACAAGCCCAGGGTGGCGCGGTCGGGGGGCGGCCCTGGCGGGTGCCAGGCTTGATTGGCCTGGTAGGTATCGGGCAGGAGAATCAGCTTTTCGGAAAAATGGCCGTGATGGTCTGGGGGCACCAGGATCGGATCGACGATGGCGTAATCCAGCCAGGGCGCTCCCGATGACGCCGCCAATCCCAGCCAGACCGCCTGAACCGGCGCCGGCCGTAAAGCGGCGATGCCGGGCCGGGCGTGGCGGGTGAAGACGGACATATCGATCAGGATATGGATGCCGTCTGCGGCGATGCGGGCGGCGGCGGCGCGATCGCTGAGGGAGGAGAGATCGACGAAGCCGTTGCTTTCCGCCCGGATGCGCTCTCGCCAACCAGATCCGTCGTCGGGGCCGACGGAATAGGCGATCGGTCGGATACGCGTGCGGTCGTGATGCCGGAACAACTCACCAGCCAGATGCATGGTGGCATGTTCGCGGTAGTCGGGAGACAGATATCCGACCAGAAGCGGCGGTGGTGCCTTGGCCTGGGGGCGCAAGACCGGGCGGGGTTGCCCCGGAACCCTGAACGACGCCTCGGCGGCGGCAAGGCGGCGAACCTCCTCGCCGGTGAAGGGATAGAACAGGGCATCCTGGGTGGGCAGCAGCAAATGCCGCTTGTCCCCGGACTCCCCCAGGTTTCGCCGGATATCGGTGAACAGGGCTTCCTCTTCTTCCCATTGAGCCGTCTCGCGATACGCGCGCAACAGATGACCCTTGGGCGGGGCCAGGGCCGGATTGATGGCCAGTGCCGCCTTGAGGCGCTCGATGGCATCCTCGTGCCGGCCCAGGCGGAGCAGGGTCTGCCCCAGCATGGCCTGCAGTTCGGCGATGTCCGGGTGCAGTCTGACGGCGGCTTCCAGGGCGGGAAGGGCGGCCTGCGGGGCATTGGAGTTGGTCAGCAGGATGCCGAGGTTGAGATGCCCGCCGGGAAAGGCCGGCGCCACCTGGGTCAGGCGGCGAAACACCTCGGCGGCCTCGGTCATGCGCTGCAGGCTGCGAAGGGCATTGCCCAGGGCCAGCAGGCTCTCGGGATCGTTAGCGGAGGCGAGGCGTTCAAGAATCGGCAGGGCCTCGTCGGCCCGGTCCAGGGCCAGCAACCCCTTGGCCTTGCTGAACAGGGAAGGGCCATGGCCGGGCTGGGCGGCCAGGATGTGGTCGAGATGGGGCAGGGCATCCGCATGGCGCCCCGCCATCAACAGGAACAATGCCAGATTGTAGCGCACCGGCACCGAGGACGGCGCTGACTTGACCAGTCCCTCCAAAATGGCGATGGCGGGTTTGAGCTTGCCCGATTGGGCCAGCTTTACCGCCTTCGCCATGTTCAGATCGATGTTCATCTGTTTCCCTTAACGGTCCCGTGCGCGCCCATCAAGCCGGAAACACGTGGTGAGGTTGTGGGCCCGGCCGCCAGACGCCGCCGCGCTTCTCGAACCAATGGTGCCGGACGGTGTGAAAGACCTCTCCCGTCCAGCCGCGAATGGCCACCTCCATGTGCTTGCCGTCGAGGCGCAGCAGGCAATAGCCGTTGGCGTCCTCGCGCAGGCGGGTCGAGCAGGCGGTGCTGGCCTGGACCAAAACCAGCGATCGGCCGCACTGACCGTTGATCAGTTCGACCCTGGCGTGGTGGACATGGCCGGTGAGCACCACGTCGATGTCGTGCTCGACCAGAACTTCGTAGGGATGGCCGCCCGGTGCGGTGGAGGGCGGGTGGTGAAGGAAGACCAGCCGAAGCGCTTCGGGCGGGGCCGATGCCAGAGTCTCTTCAAGATGATCGAGATGGGCCCCCTTGAGGGCTCCCGACGTCCAGCGCAACGACCGGGTGCTGTCCAGCCCCATGGCCACCAGGGTCTCGTCCTGCCAGACCGGCAGAACCTCGTGGCCGGGTAGATTGCGGTGAAACTTGGCCCGTGGCCGGAAGATGCGGGCAAACGGCCGGTACAGGGGCGCCAGATCGTGATTGCCCGGTACCACCAGGGATGGGGCCGGAAGATGGGACAGGAAGGCGCGGGCCTCGGCGAATTGGTGCGAGCGGGCCCGCTGGGTCAAATCGCCGGAGACAATGACCAGATCCGGCCGGCAGTGCTGCAGATCCTGCAACAGGGCGGTCACGACCTTACCGTCGGTGCGGCCGAAATGGAGATCGGAAAGATGAGCGACGGTCTTCATGACGTCTCGTCAGGTTTAGGCATCAATACAAGCAGGGCGCGGGGGCGGGTTCTAAAGATCAGGGGCGCGTTCATCACTGTGACCTCGCCATCCAGGGAGACCATCATGCGACGCTTCGGGCTGGTCACGCGGACTTCCTCGGTGGTGTAGGTGCGCAGGCGTCGGCTTTCCCGCCAATGCCCGAACAGCGCTTCGAGCATCAGCCACAGCAGCGACAATCGGTTGCGGCAGGCCGCCACATGGATCACCAGCTTGCCCGTGTCCAGGGCCTCGCGGGATAAGGGCGGGCGTTCTTCCCGCCAGGGATTGTTGGTGATGAACAGCATGGGGGTGGAGACCGAAACCGCGCCTTCGGGCAGGCTGAGGGTCACATCGATCATGGGGTAACGGCGAAAGGCCCGCAGCGCCGCCAGCAGCATGGCCCGGCTTTTGCGCATGCCATCGCGCTGGAGGTGATCGCGGCGCCGTACGATCCAGGGATGCATGCCCATGGAGGCCCAGATGGCGAAGGGCAATCCGTTGACTTCGGCCAGATCGATCTCGGCGGCTTCGGCCCCGGCCAGGATCCTGGCGGCCTCTACCGGGTCGGGAGGGAGGCCCAGATCGCGGGCGAAGAGATTCAAGGTGCCCATGGGCAGGATTCCCAGCGGACGGCTCCGCCCGATGCCGGCCAGGATGGCGGTCAGGATGGTGCCGTCACCGCCCCCAACCACGACCGCGTCCAGGTCATCCTGGGCCGCCACGGAAGAAAGGGTTCTGGCCAACTCGCGGCGTCCGACCACCTCCGTGCGCACCACGTGGCCGGCCTCGGCCAGGGCGGCGACCACGGCCGCCACCGTGCCGTCCATGGGCAAGGTGCGAAAGCTCCCTGCGGAGCGGTTGATGACGAGGGCCAGTCTCATGCCCCTGACAGCAACGCCGAAGCGGCCCGCTGTCAAGGGGAAGCGGATCAGAAAATGGGTTTGTCGCCGAAGACCAGGGTCACCTCATTGGGCAGAACCGCCCGGTCGCGGCCGCCGCGCTTGGCTTCATACATACGGTGGTCGGCCAGTTCGATCAGTTGCGGCCAATCCTGGGCGTGATCGGCAAGGCGCTCGGCGACGCCGATGGAGGCAGTCATGGGAGCTCCGTCGGGACGATTGCCGAAACCAGTGCTCCGCAGCCGTTCCAGCAGGATCTTGGCGCCCTCGGGACTGGTGTCGTGGAGGATGGCGACGAATTCCTCGCCGCCCCAACGCACCAGGGTGTCGCCGCGGCGCAAGCCCTGTCGCAGGTTTTCCGCCAGGGCCTTCAGAGCCTTGTCGCCTTCCTCATGGCCGAACGTGTCGTTGATGGACTTGAACTTGTCCAGGTCGAAGAAGGCGATGGACATGGCGGTATTGGACATGGCCGAGAGGCGGAATTGAAGATCGAGGGCCTCACCACCGGAGCGCCTGGTATAGGCGCCGGTCAGCGGATCGATCATGGCCCGATTGACCAAGGCGGTGATGTAGTGAAGTTGGCTCATGCCCGAGAACATGGCGACGCCCATCACCAGGACCATCAGCCAGAACATGGGGCCGTGCTGATCCATGCTCAGGGTCTCGCCGCCGATCACCAGGCCAAGCACGGCGAAGACGAAGGCCGGGGCGGAGAACAGAGCGACCTCGAACGCGGTCAGGGGAAAGATCGCCAGGCCGGCCAGGACGATGTTGGGCATCAGGGCATAGAGCTTGGTGACCAGGAGAGCGATTCCGGTGACGTGAAGCTCGTCGGTGATCAGAATCGACAACAGATAGAACACCGGCGGCACCAGCAGCATCACCATCAGCATGGAATCGGCCTGCAGCCGGGTCTTGCTCAAATCCCAGGGCCAGGCCAGCAACAGGAAGATCAGGCCGGATCCAAGGCGCAGCACGGTCATCATCGCCCATTGCGGCCAGGGAAAGACGAACCAGTCGATGATGGACCACAGCGGCACCATCACCGCGAAGATGGCCGCCACCAGCTGAACGCGCGAAATGATCACCGAGGCGGCGTGACGGCGGATATGCGGAGAGTGGCGCAGCGGCACCAGCAGATCGAAGAATTGCCCCCAGGTGATTTTGATGGGGGCGAACAGATGGGCGGCGAAGGAACGCCAGCCTTTCGCGGCCTCGGAACTACTGTCGATCAGGTCGGTTTGCATATTCCCCGAACCATCCACGGCCCATCTCCCTTCCCGTGCGGCGCGCGTCTTGGCACCGGGCCGGAGGGTAGTAGAAAAACCCTATTTTGACAACGGTTGTCCATGGTAAATCCAGGTTGAAAAGCTTGCGTTCTCAACGCATTCTCCTGGCCTTAGCCAGACAGTCGAGGCGGACCAACCGCCCGTTGAGCAAAAAGGGGAGACGGATATGTCCGCGGCCAATCCATATGACATGCATCTCGACAAGAATCCGGCCAATTACGTTCCGTTGTCGCCGTTGGGCTTTCTCGAGCGCTCGGCCTCGGTCTATCCCAATCGGATTTCCGTGATTCACGGCGATTTGCGGTTTACCTGGAAGCAGACCTACGAGCGTTGTCGCCGTCTGGGATCTGCCCTGGCCAAGCGTGGCATCTCCGTAGGCGATACCGTGGCGGTCATGGCGGCCAATACGCCGGCGGCGTTCGAGGCCACCTTCGGGGTGCCCATGACCGGCGGCGTGCTGTGCGCCCTCAATATCCGACTGGATGCCGAAGCCATCGCCTTCATGCTGAGTCACGGCGAGGCCAAGGTTCTGTTGACCGACCGGGAATTCTCACCGGTGATCAAGAAGGCCCTGACCCTGCTGGATAAGAAGCCGGTGGTCATCGATATCGATGATGCCCAGGTGGCCGGCGGCGAGATGCTGGGAGAGGTGGAATACGAGTCCTTCATCGCCGGCGGTGATCCTGATTACGCTTGGCATTGGCCGTCGGATGAGTGGAACGCCATCGCACTCAACTACACCTCGGGAACCACCGGAAATCCCAAGGGCGTGGTCTATCACCATCGTGGCGCCTACATCAACGCCCTGGGCAATGTCGTCAACTGGGGGATGACGGGGCATCCGGTCTATTTGTGGACTCTTCCCATGTTTCACTGCAATGGCTGGTGCTTTCCCTGGACCATTACCGCTCTGGCCGGCACCAATGTTTGCCTGCGGCGGGTGGATGGCGGCTCGATGTTCAAGGCCATCGCCGCTCACAAGGTCACCCATATGTGCGGTGCCCCCATCGTCATGGGCATGCTGATCAATGCGCCGGAGAAGGATCGCCAGCCGCTTCCCCATGCGGTGGAATTCATGACCGCCGCCGCGCCACCGCCCGCCGCGGTGATCGGACGGCTTGAGGCGCAGGGGTTCAAGATTACCCATGTTTACGGCCTGACCGAGGTCTATGGCCCGGCGACGGTCTGCGCCTGGCACGAGGAATGGGACGACCTGCCCTTGGAGGAGAAGGCCCGGCTGAAATCCCGCCAAGGCGTGCGGTATGTCAATGAGGAAGCCATGATGGTGGCCGATCCCATCAGCCTCGAACCAGTTCCCCAGGACGGCGTCACCATGGGCGAGGTGTTCTATCGCGGCAATGTGGTGATGAAGGGCTATCTGAAGAACCCATCCGCCACCGAGGAAGCCTTTGCCGGTGGCTGGTTCCATACCGGCGATCTCGGGGTCTGGCATTCCGACGGCTATATCGAGCTCAAGGATCGCTCCAAGGACATCATCATTTCAGGCGGCGAGAACATCTCCACCATCGAGGTGGAGGGGGTTCTTTATCAGCATGCCGATGTGGCCGAGGCCGCGGTGGTGGCGCGTCCCGATGAGAAGTGGGGAGAGACTCCCTGCGCCTTCATCGGTCTGAAGGACGGAGCCACCACGAGCGCCGAGGAGATCATGGCCTTTTGCCGGGAACGGCTGGCTCACTACAAATGCCCCCGTACGGTTGTGTTCACATCCTTGCCAAAGACCTCGACCGGCAAGGTGCAGAAATACGTATTGCGGGAAATGGCCAAGAAGCTGAACGACTGACCACGGCAAGGCCCGGCCAAACCCGCCGGGCCCCAGGCTGAAATTTCCCGTGATAAGAGAGTTGCGGCGGGGCGGATAAGGAATTCGATAATTTGACCTGTCGGTGACATCTTGGCTATAGTGCCGCCGTGATGAACATCAAGATTCAGGATGATCGGGCGAAGCTGGAAGGGAATGCGGTCGGGCTGCCCGCGCATTCCTTTCACCGTGGCTTGGCAGAGCGTTTGATCTGCTTGCATGACGAAATCAAGGGTGACAATTCCCTGGCGTCCCTGAGCCGAATCGCCGTCGCGCTTTATGACGATTCCACGGATATCCTCAAGACCTTCATCCACTCCAGCGACGGCGAAAACCCGCTCGATCATTCCACCGCCAAATTATCCGAGATGCCGGGATTGCAGCGTCTGGCCTGGACCGGCGGGCGTCGCACCATCAATGACCTGGCCAAGATCGCCGACACCGGCCAGGACCATGCCACCCGATTGTTCGCCGCCGGGTATCGCTCCAGCTATACCGTGCCCATCCAATCCAAGGGCGTGTTCTACGGCTTTTTGTTCCTGAATTCCTTTGAGACCGGTTTCTTCACTCCGCCGGTCCTTCATCGCCTGCGTCCTTATGCCGAACTGATCTCCCAGATCATCATGCGCGAGCTGGACACGGTGCGGATGATGCAGGCGGCGGTGAAGGTGATCCGTCAGGTCTCCACCGTCCGTGACGAGGAGACCGGAGCACATCTGGCCCGCATGGCCCGCTATACCCGGATCATCGCCCTCAAGCTGGCGTCCCAGGCCGGTCTGACCGATGAATTCGTCGAATATCTGTTCCAGTTCGCGCCATTGCACGATCTGGGCAAGATTTCCGTTCCAGACCACATCCTGCTCAAGCCCGCCCGCCTGACCCCCGAGGAATTCGAGATCATGAAGGCCCATGTGGCCCGTGGCGTCGAGATCGTTGATTTGATGGTGGGGGATCTGGGGCTGCAATCCATGCCCCATTTCCCCATGCTTCGCAACGTCATCGCCTATCATCATGAAGCCATGGACGGCAGCGGCTATCCTTACAAACTGGTTGGCGATCAGATTCCCCTGGAAGCCCGCATCGCCGCTGTGGCCGATGTCTTCGACGCGTTGACTTCGGTGCGCCCCTATAAGGAGGCCTGGACCAACGAGGCG
>JACQAD010000057.1 GCA_016195125.1 Magnetospirillum sp. | reverse complement strand
CCCCAAGACCTCCTTCGAGGTCCAGGTTCTGGCCGACAAGAATTGGGTCATCGCCGAAATGGCTCCCGACGAGGCCAAGGCCAAGGCCTTCGCCGAGAATCTGCTGCAGGCCGGCAACCATGCCGCCGTTCGGGTGGTCAAGGATTTCGAGCGTATCGACGGTACCCATTCCGAAACCGTGATCCTGGAAAAGAAGGCCGCGGAGAAGGCGGGCGGCGATCCTCAGCTGACCACCATCACCGAGGCGCCGCCGTGCACGGAGCTGGAGGATTTCTACGCTCAGCCATCGCGCACCACCATCGGCAAGCTGTTGCGCAAATATCTGGACGAGGCGTTGGTGACGCCGTTCGAACTGCTTCACGATTCCAAGGAAATGAAGCGGTTCGGCGACAAGGGCAATCTGCTGTATTCCGCCATCGACCGGGTCTCGACCCTCCAGGCCAAGGCGGCCGGCGACGATGCCAAGGCGCGCAAGGACTTCCTCGATAAATCCTGGGAGGCCCTGGGCAAGCGGGCCAAGGAATTCGCCGCCAAGAAGCCCAAGACGCCTCAAACCTATGCCGAGGCGATCAAGGCCAGCGGCGGCGATCTGTTCAATCTGCGCTCGCTGATGACCATGGCGCTGCTGGAAAAGCGCTCGTGGTTCGGCAAGCTCGATATGCTCATCACCTGGTCGGCGGAGCCCGAAGCCGCCGCTCACATGGCCGAGATCGACGGCGTCATCGCCGATCTGACCGTGCCGGCCCAGGTGATTCAGGATCTGCTGGGCTTTCAGTCCAACCTGTCCTCGGCCCTGTGTCAGATCGTCAGCCTGACCGAAGGCAAGGCTGAGGCTGCCAAGTTCGCCCCGCCCACCTTCACCGAGCTGAACAGGCTGTTCTCGGCCGGAACCCTTTCCCACAGCCGCGAGATCCTCATGGGCCGCGTGGTGCGCGAGGCCGGCGGCACCAACCCGCTGTCGCGCAACGACCCGGCCCAGGAATACGAGATGTTCCACAAGCTGCTGCACCGGCTGGTGGACAAGGATATGGTGGTGGGCGGCCCGCCCATGGCCGAGGCCCTGCTGCAGCGCGGCTCGCGCGTCCTCAATTCCGGCGGTGCCACCGTCAGCGCTCCCCAGGCCCTGCAATTGCTGCTGGGCGCCCTGGAGGACGGTTGTGTGCGTCTGCAATTCCTGCTGACCCTGTGCGCCTCCAACCTGGGCAAGAGCATGGGCGAGATCCTGACCGAGATGCTGGACAACCATGTGCGCAAGGCGTCTCACATCGATCAATGGGCTCCCGTCCGTCTGGCGCCCCCGGCCCGCATGGCGGCGCTGACCGGCGCCAACAAGGCGGTGCGGAACTGCGCGGTGCTGGTGGACGAATTCAGGAAGGAACTGGCCGACCGCATCGACGACGTCATGGTCCGCTATCTCCAGGCCGAAGAGATCATCGAGAAGGTGGACAAGCCCGACGATCCCCTGGCCATGCGGGCCATCCGTCTGGTCAAGTTCTGCGGCTCGGGCGTGCTGATCGATGGAAAGTCCCTGAACATGGCCAAGGCCCGCGTGGTCGAGCATTTGCGCCAGAAGCAGTTCGAGGAGAAGTTCGTGGCCTCCATGCCCGATCCCGGCCAGGGCGAGAAGCATCTGCGCGACTTCCATCGCCTGCTGGTGGAATGCGGCTTCGGCTGATCCTGACCACAAAGAATTACTGGCGCGATCCCGGTCAATCGTTGTAACTACCCTGCGTTCGGCCGCGCGATTTCCGCCCGGCCGCGATGGGGCGTGGGGTTATGGCTGGACCTATTCTCGTCACCGGCGCGACCGGCTTTGTCGGATCGGCCATCGTGCGGGCGCTGCTGGCGCGGGGCGATGCCGTCCGTGTCCTGGCGCGGCCCAAATCCGATCGCCGCAATGTCGCCAATCTGCATGTGGAGGTGGTCGAAGGCCGCCTCGAGGACGAGGATTCGCTCAGGAAGGCCATGAAGGGCTGCCGGGTGCTGATCCACACCGCCGCCGATTACCGCATCTGGGTGCCCGATCCTGCCGCCATGATGAAGGCCAATGTGGACGGCACCAGGGCGCTGATGAGGGCGGCCCTGGCCGAGGGAGTCGAGCGGGTGGTCTATACCTCCTCGGTGGCGACGCTCGGCCATATTGAACACGGCATCGCCGACGAGGACACGCCCAGCGACATTTCCGACAAGGTCGGTCCCTACAAGCAATCGAAATTCCTGGCCGAGGAATTGGTCCGCCGCATGGCGCGCGAGGAGGCGCTGCCGGTGGTGATCGTCAACCCCTCGACGCCGGTCGGCCCCGGCGACGTCAAGCCCACCCCCACCGGGCGGATGATCGTCGAGGCCGCCTCGGGTCGCATGCCGGCCTATGTGGATACCGGCCTCAACATCGTCCATGTGGAGGATGTGGCCATCGGCCATCTGCTGGCCCTGGAAAAGGGGCGTATCGGCGAGCGCTATATCCTGGGCGGCGACAATCTGACCCTGGCCGACATTCTGGGGCGGATCGCCAAGATCACCGGCGGCAAGCCGCCGCTGATGAAATTACCGCGCTGGCCGCTTTATCCGCTGGCCCTGGGGGCCGAGACCTGGGCGCGCCTGTTCGGCGGCGAACCTTTCGTCACCATCGACGGGCTCAAGATGTCGCGCTGGCACATGTTCTTTTCCTCGGCCAAGGCCGAACGGGACTTGGGGTACCGCCATCGGCCCGCCGACGAGGCGCTGGACGCGGCGGTGGAGTGGTTCAAAAGCATCGGAGAGGTCGCATGAGTCTGGCGTCGTTGGCCGGAGTGGCCGGGGCTGGGGCCTGGGCTTGGCTGTTGTCCATGCGGGGCGGTTTCTGGCGGATCGAGATGTCGCCCCAGGCGCCGGTGCCGGAAGCCTGGCCCGAGGTGGTGGCGGTGATCCCGGCCCGTGACGAGGCCGAGGTCATCGGCGAGACCATCGAATCCCTGATGTCGCAGAATTATCCCGGCAAGCTCTCGGTGGTGGTGGTGGATGACCATTCCACCGACGGAACCGCCGCCATCGCCCGTGCGGCGGCCGAAACCGTCGGTGCGGCATCGCGGGTCAGCGTGGTCGAGGCCCCCGAACTGCCGGCGGGCTGGACCGGCAAGATGTGGGCGCAGAATCACGGAGTCAACGTGGCGCGCGCCAAGTATCCCGAAGCCGACCTGCTGCTGTTCTCCGATGCCGACATCGCCCACGGCAAGGGCGAGTTGCGGCGCATGGCGGCGCGCATGGCGGCCGAGGGCTTGGACATGGGCTCGCTGATGGTGCGCCTGTCCACCAGGAGTCTCTGGGAAAAGGCCATCGTTCCGGCCTTCGTGTTCTTCTTCCGCATGCTCTACCCCTTCGCGTGGACCAAGGACAACCGCAGCACCACGGCGGCGGCGGCCGGCGGTTATGTGCTGATCCGCCCGGCCATGTTGGAGCGCATCGGCGGGATCAAGGCCATCAAGGATGCCCTGATCGACGATTGCACCCTGGCGGCGGCGGTGAAGGCCCATCACGGCCGTCTGATCATCGACCTGGCCGAGGAGACGGTGAGCACCCGCTGCTATCATGGCCCCCTGGGTCTGTGGCAGATGATCTCCCGCTCGGCCTTTACCCAGTTGCGCCATTCGCCGCTGCTGCTGGCCGGCACGGTGCTGGCCATGCTGGTGGTGTTCGTGGCGCCGCCCCTGCTGGCGCTGCGCAACGGCGGCGGCGCCAGCACCGGCGCCCTGGCCTGGGCGGCCATGACCATCGCCTATTACCCGATCATCCGCTATTACCGCCTGTGGCCGTTCTGGGCGCTGGCCCTGCCGCTGGTATCGCTGTTCTATCTGGGCGCTACCCTGCATTCGGCCTGGATGTACTGGCAGGGCAAGGGCGGAGAGTGGAAAGGCCGTCTCCAGGACATTCACGGCACTGACCATCACGGCACTGGCGCCGGAGCCGGTCAGTGAACGCTCTCAGCCCCATTTTCGCCATCGATCCCGCCCAGTACGAACTGGTGGCGGGGATGGTGCGGGCCTCGGGCTCATCCTTCTACTGGGGAATGCGCCTGCTGGACCTGCGGCGGCGCTTCGCCATGTATGCCATCTACGCCTTCTGCCGCGAGGTGGACGATATCGCCGACGAGCCGGGCGATCCCGACGTCAAGCGCGCCCAATTGGCGGAATGGCGGCTGGAACTGGACCGGCTCTATGACGGCCATCCCAGCTTGCCCATCGCCAAGGCCCTGCACGGGCCGGTGATTCAGTACAGCCTGCCCAAGGAAGACTTCCTGGCGGTCATCGACGGTTGCGAAAGCGATGCCCGGCCCGAGGTGTCGCGCCCCTCCATGGCCGAACTGGAGCTGTATTGCGATCGGGTGGCCTGCGCCGTCGGACGCCTGTCGGTGCGGGTGTTCGGCCCCTTGCGTCCCCAATCCATCGCGGCGGCCAACGCCACCGGCATGGCCTTGCAACTGACCAATATCCTGCGCGACGTGGCGGTGGATGCGGCCATCGGGCGCCTGTATCTGCCCGACGAATTGCTGACCCGGCACGGGATCGCCGAGACGGACCCCATGGCCGTCCTGGCCCATCCCAATCTGGTGGCCGTTTGCCGCGAATTGGGTGAAACCGCCCGCGCCTATTTCCAGGCCTCCGACGCGGCCCAGGCCGAATGCTCGCGGGCCGACATGCGGCCGGCCACCCTGATGAAGGAAATGTACCGCGAGATCTTCAAGCGGGTGGAGGCCGAGGGATTCGTCCCGCGCGACCCGCCGGTCAAGGTTTCGAAAGCCTTCAAAGTATGGTGTATTCTGCGCCACGGTCTTCTTTAGAGCGTCGACTTTTCCGAGGTTCGAATTGTCTCCCAGCGAAATCAACCCCCGTGACTTCACTTCCGCCGCGTTCCGCGACCCCCTGGAGCGCGCCGTCAATGAATCCGCCGAAGCCCTGCTCAAGCAGCAGAAAGAGGACGGCCACTGGGTCTTCAAGCTCGAGGCCGACGCCACCATTCCCGCCGAGTACGTGCTGTATCTGCACTACATCGACGAACGTGACCCGGATCTGGAAAAGCGCATCGGCGTCTATCTGCGCGAGATTCAGGAAGACGCCCATGGCGGCTGGCCGCTGTTCCACGGCGGCGACTTCAACATCAGCGCCTCGGTCAAGGCCTACTATGCCCTGAAGGCCATCGGCGACGATATCGACGCGCCGCACATGAAGCGGGCGCGCGATGCCATCCTGGCCCATGGCGGGGCCGCCACCGCCAACGTCTTCACCCGCACCCTGCTTGCCCTGTTCGGCCAGATCCCGTGGAAGGGCGTGCCGATCATGCCCGTCGAGATCATGCTGCTGCCCACCTGGTTCCCCTTCCACATGGACAAGGTCAGCTATTGGTCGCGCACCGTCATCGCGCCGCTGACCGTGCTGATGACCCTTCGGCCCCAGGCCCGCAATCCGTTGGGCATCCACATCAAGGAATTGTTTCAGACCCCGCCGGAATCGGTGCGCAACTGGTACCTGGACGAGGTTCGCTCCAATTGGGCCTATCTGTTCCGCGGCATCGACATGGTGCTTCAGAAGGTCTACCGCTTCTTTCCAAAATCGGTGCAGCAAAAGGCCATCGACAAGGCGGTGGCCTTCGTGGATGAACGCCTCAACGGCGAGGACGGTCTGGGCGCTATCTTCCCGGCCATGGTCAACGCCGTGCTGATGTACGACGTTCTTGGGGTTCCCAAGGACGATCGCCGGGTGGTGATCGCCAAGCAATCCATCCGCAATCTGGTGGTGGAAGAGGGCGAGCGCGCCTGGGTCCAGCCTTGCCTGTCGCCCATCTGGGACACCGCCCTCGCCACCCACGCCATCTTGGAAGTGGGCACTCCCGAGGCCGACGCGGCGGCCCGCAAGGCCGCCGATTGGATGGTGGCCCGCCAGATCACCGACGTGGTCGGCGACTGGGCGGTACGCCGCCCCGGCCTGGCTCCGGGTGGTTGGGCCTTCCAGTACAACAATCCCCATTACCCCGACGTTGACGACACCGCTGTGGTGATGGCCGCCCTGGACCGCATCGATCCGGTCGCCTATGCCGAGCCCATCGAGAAGGGCAAGGTCTGGGTGCAGGGCATGCAGAGCGAGGGAGGCGGCTGGGGGGCTTTCGACGCCGAGAACACTGCCTATTACCTCAACCACATTCCCTTCTCCGATCACGGCGCCCTGCTGGACCCGCCCACCGCCGACGTGTCGGCCCGCTGCGTCTCGGTGCTGTCGGTGCTGGGCGAGCGTGGCAAGGACAAGGTGGCCCATGAAGGCGTCGACTACCTGCTGCGCGAGCAGGAGAAGGACGGCTCGTGGTTCGGCCGCTGGGGCACCAATTACATTTACGGAACCTGGTCGAGCCTGTGCGCGCTCAATGCCGCCGGCCTGCCCCATGACCATCCCTCCTTCCGCCGTGCGGTCGAGTGGCTGGAGGCTAGGCAGCGCGATGATGGCGGCTGGGGCGAGTGCGGGCGCTCGTACTGGGTCGATCAGCCTGCGGGCGAAGGCCCTGTGAGCACGCCGTCCCAGACCGCCTGGGCGGTGCTGGGCCTGATGGCGGCGGGCGAGACCGCCAGCCCGGCGGTGGCCAGGGGCATCGACTACCTGATCCGCACCCGCAACGCCGAAGGCCTGTGGGACGAGGAGCATTACACCGCCGTCGGCTTCCCGCGGGTGTTCTACCTGCGCTATCACGGCTATCGCCAGTTCTTCCCCATCTGGGCCCTGGCCCGCTACCGCAACCTCACCACCGGCAATGCCGGTCCCGTGATGCATGCGCTGTAGGTCATGAGACTCGCCGTCATCGTCGGCATGAAGACCGAGGCGGCATTGCTGCCGCCCGGCATCCGGGTCGGGTGCAGCGGCGGTCTTCCCGCCCGTGCCGAGTTCCTGGCCCGGCAATTTCTGGCCGAAGGGGCCGAGGCGCTGCTGAGCTTTGGCATTGCCGGCGGCCTTGATCCAGCCCTGAAGCCGGGCGATTTGCTGGTGGCCGGAACCGTCCAGTCCCGGGGCGGGAGCTATACCGCCGACCGGATCTGGTCGGCGCGGCTGCGCATGGCCTTGCCCGAGGCACGCAACGCCACCATCGCCGGCTCCGATACCGTGGCGGCCAGCGCAGCGGAGAAGCGCGCCTTGTACCAGCAGGGGAATGGCGCGGTGGATCTGGAGAGCGGGGCGGTGGCCCGAGTGGCGGCGGAGGCGGGGAAGCCCTTCGCAATTCTGCGCGCCGTGGCCGACCCCGCCGACCGCCAGCTGCCCAGATCGGTGGCGGTGGGATTGGCTCCCGACGGCTCGACCCGGGCCCTGGCGGTGGTGGGGCAGCTGGTGCTGCGCCCGTGGGAACTGGGGGGGCTGATCAGGGTCGGCCTGGATAGCCAGGCCGCCCTGAAGGCCTTAGGAGACGCGGTGAAGGTTGTTGGTCTTACCCTCGGCGTGTAGCGTCTCGAGGTTGCTGGCCAGCAATTCGTCGTAATTGTTGACGGCGGGCCGCTGCTTGTCGAGGGGCAGGTCGGGGGCCATGGGGCCCTCGGTCCGGGGGCCGCGCAGGGCGACGATGGCCGCCTTGATGGGGTTGCTCAGCGTGTCGGTGACGGCGGTGGCCTCATAGCCGGAATGGACCATGCAATCGGCGCACTTCTCGTACTTGCCGGTGCCGTAGGATTCCCAATCGGTATCGTCCATCAGTTCCTTGTAGGTCTTGGCATAGCCCTCGCCCAGCAGATAGCAGGGGCGCTGCCAGCCGAACACGTTGCGGGTCGGATTGCCCCACGGCGTGCACTGGTAGGTCTGGTTGCCGGCCAGGAAGTCCAGGAACAGCGACGACTGGGTGAACTCCCACTTCTTGCCCTTACCCAGGCTGAACAGCTTGCGGAACAGATCCTTGGTGGCGCGGCGATTGAGGAAGTGCTCGGTATCGGGGGCGCGCTCATAGGCGTAGCCGGGCGACAGGGTGATGCCGCCGATGCCGATGGACTTGGTGTAGTCGAAGAACTTGGCCATCCGCTCGGGATCGGCGTTGTTGAACAAGGTGCAGTTGATGTTGACCTGGAAGCCGGCGGCCTTGGCGGCCTTGATGGCCGAGACGGCCTGATCGAAGGTGCCGTCGCGCGACACGGCGCGGTCGTGATCCTCGCGGTCGCCGTCCAGGTGGACGGTCCAGGTGAAGTTGGGGTGCGGCTTGAAGCTGTCGAGCTTCTTTTCCAGCAACAGGGCGTTGGTGCAGACATAGACGAACTTGCCGCGCTCCAGGGCGCCGGTCACGATCTGGTCGATCTCGCGGTGGAGCAGGGGCTCGCCGCCGGCCAGCACCACGACGGGGGCCGGGCACTCGTCGATGGAGGCCAGGGCGTCGGCCACCGAGATCCGGGAATTCAGGATGGCGTCGGGGTAGTCGATCTTGCCGCAGCCCGAGCAGGTGAGGTTGCAGCGGAACAGCGGCTCCATCATCAGCACCAGCGGATAGCGCTTGTTGCCGGAGAAGTGCTGGCGCAGGACGTACATGCCGATACGGAACGACTGGTGCAGGGGGACGGCCACTGGCTCGACTCTACTGTTGCTTCGACGCGCCCCGGTCAGGGGGCGGCCGGATCATACAGGCCGAACTTCGAAAAGTTCAACAGTTGAAGGTGTAGGGGTATTGGTTAAGCCGCGTCTTCGGCATCCAGGGCATAGCCCGCCGCACGCACGGTGCGGATGATGTCGGTTTCGGTGTCGCAGTTGAGAGCCTTCCTGAGGCGGCGGATATGGACGTCGACGGTGCGCGGCTCCACATAGATGTCCGGCCCCCAGACCGCGTCCAGCAGCTCCTCGCGCGAGAACACGGTGCCGGGATGCTGCATGAAGAATTGCAGCAGGCGGAATTCGGTGGGGCCGAGATGAATGGCCTTGCCGCCGCGCGCCACGCGGTGGGCGGCCAGGTCCATGGTGATATCGCCCCAATTGAGCTGGCCCTTCTGCTGCACCGGCTGGGCGCGGCGCAGCAGGGCGCGGACCCGGGCCATCAGTTCGGGCAGCGAGAACGGCTTGGTCAGGTAATCGTCGGCGCCGGTGTTGAGGCCGCGGATCTTGTCGCCTTCCTCGCCCCTGGCGGTCAGCATGATGACCGGCAGATCGCGGGTGGCGGGCTTGCGGCGGATCTGGCGGCAGACCTCGATCCCCGACAGCGACGGCAGCATCCAGTCGAGCAGCACCAGATCGGGCTTGCGCTCGGCGAGCACGGTCAGGGCTTCCTCGCCGTCGCCGGCCTCGACCACGCGATAGCCTTCCTTTTCGCCCTTGGGCTGGGTGCCGGGAATCTGGAAATGCAGGGTCTCGGCAATATTGGTGGCGTGGTCGCCGATGCGTTCGATGTTCTTGGCGATGAACAACAGATGGGTCGAGGCGGTAATGGTGCCGGAATCCTCGGTCATCTGCTCGATCAAATCGCGGAAGACGACGGTGTAAAGCTCATCGACCTCCTCATCGCGGCTCCAGACGCGGATGGCCTTCTCCACGTCGCGGTCCACATAGGCGTCGAGAATATCCTTGAGCAGGGATTGCACCAGTTCGCCCAGGCGGAGGATGCCGCCGATCTGGGCCGCCACCGGCAGGTGGTTGAGGACCAGGGAGCGCTTGGCCAGATTGGCGGCGTAATCGCCTACCCGCTCGATCTCGCCGGAGATGTTGAGGGCGCCGACGATCTGGCGCAGGTCGGCCGCCATGGGCTGGCGCAGGGCCAGCAGGCGCGTCGTCGCGCTTGTTGAGGGCCTGGAGCGCCGACACGAACTGGGCCTCGGCCATGCCGCCCATGCGGGCGATGATGGACGACAGATGAGCCAGTTCGTCGTCGTAGGACTTGACCGTGTGTTCGCTCATGCGTTCTTCCTCAGCCGAAGCGGCCGGTGATGTAGCCTTGGGTCAGCGGCTGCTGCGGATTGGTGAAGATCTGCTCGGTGTCCCCCACCTCGATCAGCTTGCCCAGATGGAAGAAGGCGGTGCGTTGGGAGACGCGGGCGGCCTGCTGCATGGAATGGGTGACGATGACGATGGTGAAATTCTCGCGCAGCTCGTCGATCAGTTCCTCCACCTTGGCGGTGGCGATGGGATCCAGGGCCGAGCAGGGCTCGTCCATGAGGATCACCTCGGGCGCCACGGCGATGGCGCGGGCGATGCAGAGGCGTTGTTGCTGGCCGCCGGACAGGCCGGTGCCGGATTCCTGCAGCCGGTCCTCGACCTCGCCCAGCAGGCCGGCCTTTTCCAGGCTGTTCATGACGATTTCGTCCAACTCGGCCTGATCGCGGGCCAGTCCGTGGATGCGCGGCCCATAGGCGACGTTGTCGTAGATGGATTTGGGGAACGGATTGGGCTTCTGGAAGACCATGCCGACGCGGGCGCGCAACTGCACCACGTCCACGTTGCGGTCGTAGATGTCCGAGCCGTCAAGGGTCAGCGAGCCCGAGACGCGGGCGCCGTCCACCATGTCGTTCATGCGGTTGATGCAGCGCAGGAAGGTGGACTTGCCGCAGCCGGACGGGCCGATCAGGGCGGTCACTTCGCCGGCCCGGATGTCGAGATCGACGGCGAACAGGGCTTGCTTCTCGCCGTAATGGACGTCCAGGGCACGGGCGGCGACCTTGGAGGAGGCCGGATTCTGGGCGGCATAGAGGTTCATGGTCATTGATCTACCACCGACGTTCGAATTTCTTGCGAAGGATGATGGCCACCATGTTCATGGACACCAGGAACAGCAGCAGCACCATGATGGCGGCCGAGGTCTTCTCGACGAAGGCGCGCTCGGAACTGCCCGCCCACAGATAGATCTGTACCGGCAGCACGGCCGAGGGATCCAGGGGCGACTTGGGAATGTCGACGATGAAGGCCACCATGCCGATCATCAGCAGCGGCGCGGTCTCGCCCAGGGCGCGGGCCATGCCGAGGATGGTGCCGGTCAGCATGCCGGGCATGGCCAGCGGCAGGACGTGATGGCTGACGATCTGCAACGGCGAGGCGCCCAGGCCGGCGGCGGCCTGACGGATCGAGGGCGGCACCGCCTTCAGCGCGGCGCGGCCGGCGATGATGATGGTGGGCAGGCAGATCAGCGCCAGCACCAGACCACCGGCCACCGGTGACGAACGGGGCAGGTGGAAGACATTGAGGAACACCGCCAGGCCCAGCAGGCCGAAGACCACCGACGGCACCGCGGCCAGATTGTTGATGTTGACCTCGATCAGGTCCGTCCAGCGGTTTGTGGGGGCGAATTCTTCCAGGTAGACGGCGGTGGCCACGCCGAGCGGGAAGCTGACCAGCAAGGTGATGGCCAGCGAGAAGAACGACCCCACCACGGCCCCCCAGATCCCCGCCTGTTCGGGGGCACGGGAATCACCGGCGGTGAAGAAGGTGGTGTTGAAGGTCTTGCGGGTCTGTCCCGCCTCCTCCAGCGCTCCCAGCCAAGCCAGCTGACGGTCGTTGAGCACGTTGCCGACGGCGCCGGGCTGGCGCGGGGCCTGGCCCTTGGACACCATGTCCAGCTTGTCCGAGGCCAGCAGCCAGACCGTGGCCTTGGTCCCGATCAGGGCCGGATTGCCGGTGACCATGCGGCGCAGCTGGTCGGCCGCCATGGTGCTGACCATGGAAGACAGGTCGCGGCGGGCGTTGCGGTCGGCATCGGGGGCCAGACGGGCGGCCATGGCGTTACGGACCAGGTCGGCGTAATCGGCGGTGTCCAGGGTCAGCGGATCGCGGCCGCCATCGGGATCGATCACCTGGGGGTCGAAGCTGACCTCCAGGGCGATCTGGGTTTGCATGAAGCCGGTCCAACCCTTCTGGACGATTGTTCCCAGCAGAATGGCCAGGAACGCGACCGACATCAGGATGGAAGCCAGGCCAAGGGCGCGGAAGCGTCGCTCGGCGGCATAGCGGCGGCCAAGGCGGGCGGCCACGGTTTCCGCGGTGCGGGTGGCGGCGGCGGTGGTTTGAGCCATCTCAGTCATACTTTTCCCGGTATTTCTGCACAATGTGGAGGGCAACGACATTCAGGCCCAGGGTGATGGCGAACAGCATCAGGCCAAGGGCGAAAGCCGCCAGGGTCTTGGGGCTATCGAATTCGGTATCGCCCACCAGCAGGGTGACGATCTGGACGGTGACGGTGGTGACCGCCTCCAGGGGGTTGAAGGTCAGCTTGGCCGACAGGCCGGCGGCCATGACCACGATCATGGTCTCGCCGATGGCTCGCGACACCGCCAGCAGCACGCCGCCGACGATGCCGGGCAAAGCGGCGGGCAGCACCACCTGACGGATGGTCTCGGATCGGGTGGCGCCCAGGCCGAAGGCGCCTTCGCGGAGCGATTGGGGCACGGCGGTGATGACGTCGTCGGAGAGGGACGAGATCAGCGGGATCAGGGTAATGCCCATGACGAAACCGGCGGCGAGCGCGCTCTCGGCGGCCACGGACAGGCCGAACACCTCACCGACGGAGCGGATCACCGGCGCCACGGTGATGACGGCGAAGAAGCCGAAGACCACGGTGGGGATACCGGCCAGGATCTCCAGGGCGGGCTTGGCCACGGCACGGACGCGCGGCTGGGCGTATTCGGACATGTAGATGGCCGAGAACAGGCCCAGCGGCAGCGCCACCACCATGGAGATCAGGCTGATCAGCATGGTTCCGGTCAGCAGGGGGATCATGCCGAAGGCGCCCGAGCTGCCCACCTGATCGGAGCGGGTGGACATCTGCGGGCTCCAGTTGAGCCCGAACAGGAAGTCCATGAAGCCCACCATGTTGAAGAAGCGCATGGCCTCGAACAGCAGCGACAGCACGATGCCGATGGTGGTGAAGATGGCCACGGTGGACGAGGCCACCAGGAAGACGTTGACCGAGGCCTCGACCCGGGGGCGGGCGCGCAGCTCGGGCTGGATGCGGCGCCAGGCGAAGGCGGCCCCGGCCAGGGCGATGGTCACGGTGATCGCGGCGATGACGGCGAAGCCGATATGGCGCAGATGGTTGTAATGCTCGGCGGCGACGGCCAGGTCGGCGTCGGCGGTGGCGTGGCCCATGGCGGCGTTGCGCACTTCGTTGACCAGGACGTCGACGCGGTCGGCGGGCAGGTCGCGCATGGCGGCGGGCAGGTCGGCGACCACCAGTTCACGGACCAGGCTGGGCTCGAACATCAGCCACAGGGCCAGAATGGCGAAGGCGGGCAGGCCGCACCACAGCGCCACCCAGGAGCCGTAATATCCCGGCAGGGAATGAAGCGGCATCGACTGACGTTCGGAGACGGCGAAGGCGCGCTTGCGGCCCAGCTGGAAAGCCAGCGTCGACAGCAGCAGCAGGACGACGGCGAGGGTCAAGGTCTGCATGGAAGGGCTTGCCCGAAATCTGGAAAGGAACAGGTCGGAAGAAAGAGCGGGGGGGCCGGCTGCCGGTCCCCCCGCCCCATCAGGATATTACATCTTCATGTCGCCGAGAGCCTTGGCATTGGCGGCCTGCTCCTTGCGGGCGGCGTCCGGGGCGGCGATCAGGCCCTTGTCGGCCAGATAACCTTCCTTGCCCCAGGCCTTGTCCGAGGTGAACTCGGCCAGGTATTCCTTGATGCCGGGGATCATGGCGACGTGCTGCTTCTTGACGTAGAAGAACAGCGGACGCGACACGGGGTAGGTGCCGTTGGCGATGCTTTCGAAGCTGGCGACCTTGCCGTCGACGGTGGCGCCCTGGATCTTGTCGGCGTTCTGGTCGAGATAGGAGAAGGTGATCACGCCCACGGCGGCCGGGTTGGCTGTGATCTTCTGCTGGATGACGGTGTAATTCTCGGACACCTCGACCCAGGCGCCGTCCTCGCGAACGGTGTTGCAGGCCTTCTTCTTGGCATCCTTGTCCAGGGCCTTGATCTCGGGCTGGGCTTCACAGGCCGGGTCCAGGACCAGTTCCACATAGGCGTCGCGGGTGCCGTGGTTCGGGGCCGGGCCGTACACCAGGATCGGCTCCTTGGGCAGGGACGGATCGACGTCGCTCCAGCTCTTGTAGGGATTGGCGGTCAGCTTGCCGCCGATGACCACGTCCTTGGCGGTGGCCTTGTACATCTGCTCGCGGGTCAGGGCGAACTTGGGGCCGGACTTGGCATTGACGAAGACGATGCCGTCGAAGCCGATCACCACTTCGGTGATGCCGGTGACGCCGTTCTTGGTGCAGGCCTCGAACTCGCTGGCGGTCATGCGGCGCGACGCATTGGTGATGTCGGGGAAGTTCTCGCCGACGCCCGAGCAGAACAGGCGCATGCCGCCGCCGGTGCCGGTGCTCTCGACCACGGGGGTCTTGAACTTGCCGCCCTTGCCGAAGGTCTCGGCGACGGCGGTGGAGAACGGATACACGGTGGACGAACCGACGATCCGGATCTGATCGCGCGCATGGGCGGTGCCGGTCACGGCGAGTGCGGCCAGGGCGACAGCGGCGACGGCCAGGGTCTTAGTGGACATGAATCCTCCGAGGGAGAGCATAGGGGGGGGAAGGCGGGCTTCCACGCCGACACCATAGTCATGCCCGGTTACAAGCCCATGACAGAAATATGAAGCTTTTGTGACGGCAACCCTAACCCCGTGATATCAGGCCGTTAAGTCCTTCGGCGAGGCGGTCCAGGGCATCTTCCAGGCTCCATCCGGCCAGATTGCCATAGCCGAGGATCAATCCGGGCGGCCCCTCCGTGAAGCGGTGGAGGCCCAGCGGACTTGGGGCCAGCCCACGGGATTGGGCGTCGCGGGCGGCCGCCAGATCGTCGGCGCGCTCGGGCAGCCAGAGGATGGCATGGAGCCCGGCCTCGCCGGCGGTTACGCTCAGTCCCCCCAGCCGCTGCCTTGCCATCGCCAGCAGGGCCTCGCGCCGCTTGCCGTAAAGCCCCCGCATCCGCCGCAGATGGGCACCGAAATGGCCCTGGTTCATGAAATCGGCCATGGCCGCCTGGGTGAGGCCGGCCGGCGCCATGTCGGCCATGCGTCGCGCCGCCACGAAGGATGGGAGCAGGGCGGGGGGCACCACCAGCCAGCCTAGGCGCAGGCCGGGGAACATGCTCTTGGAAAAGGTGCCGAGATAAAGGGTGCGCTCGCCCTGATCCATGCCCTGCAGCGAGGCCAGGGGAGGGCCGGCATAGCGGAAGTCGCTGTCATAATCGTCCTCGACGATCCAACCCTCGTGGCGCGCCGCCCAGTGGATCAGGGCCAGCCGTCGGGCCAGGGGCATGGTGGCGCCGGTGGGAAACTGGTGGGAGGGCGTGACGAAGGCCAGCCGCGCCTCGGGCCACAGCTGCTGGGCCAGCAACGGGTCGAAGCCCTGCTCGTCCACCTGCACCGGGGCGATCACCGCCCCAGCGGCGCGCAATACGCCGGAAAGGCCACCATAGCAGGGGTCTTCCACCATGGCGTGGTCACCAGGATCGAGCAGGACGCGGGCGATCAGGTCGAGGGCCTGCTGCGAGCCCCCCACCACCATGACCTGATCCGCCGAGCACCTGACCGCGCGGGTGCGGCCGATATGCTCGGCGATGGCGGCCCTGAGCGGCCAGTGGCCCAGGGGATCGATGGCCGACATCAGGGAAAGGGGCGGCTTGCGCCACAACCGCCCCAGCACCCGGCGCCACTCGGCATGGGGAAAGGCGGTCAGATCGGGGATTCCGGGGGCGAACGGGCGGCTATGGTCGCGGATCGCCAGAACCGGCGGGCTGGCCGCCCAATCCTGGGCGCGGCGGCCGAGACGGGGAGGTGGGACCGGCGACGGCGATGGCGGCGCGGCCAGGGGGCGGGGCCGGGCCGCCACCACCGACCCCGAGCCCGGTCGGGTCTCTACGAACCCTTCCGCCAGCAATTGGTCGCAGGCGGCCAGAACGGTGTTGCGGGCCACGCCCAACTGGGTGGCCAGCGCCCGGCTGGAGGGCAGACGGGAGCCCTGGGGCAGATGGCCGGCCAGGATGGCCTGCCTGAGGGCGAAATAGAGCTGCCGGTGCAAGGGCTGACCATTGCCGCCGGCCCGGTCGCAACCGGCATACAGGAGACTGCGTTCGGCACGATGGGCCAGTTCGGTTCGATGTTGACCGATCTGTCGCTGACGGGGCGCGGCCCCAATGCGCCGCAGGGCGGCGCGCATGGCTATGCCGATGAAGACGAGACCTTGGCCTATACAAAGCGCAAGGGCCGTAACCCT
>JACQAD010000013.1 GCA_016195125.1 Magnetospirillum sp. | reverse complement strand
GTACTTGGTCCGCCATTCGGTCACCCCCAGGGTGAAGGCGATGTAAAGGGCGATGGTCGCCGCGGTGATCAGGGCATAGGTGGAATCGTAAAGGCTCCACAGCACCGCCGTCACCAATCCGATCTCCAGAAAGGTCGGCAGGATGTTGAACAGCATGAATTGCAGCAGGAACTCGATGCCCTTGGTGCCGCGCTCGATGGCGCGCGACACCCCGCCGGTCTGGCGGTCGAGATGGAAACGCAGCCCCAGGCGATGCAGGTGCTGGAACACGCCCAGGCCCACGGAGCGGATGGCCCGCTGCGCCACCTTGACGAAGACGATGTCGCGCAACTCGCCGAAGGTGCCGCCCAGAATGCGGGCCAGGCCATAGGCCAGCAGCAGGGCCAGCGGCAGGGTCACGGGTTGGATGGACAGGCGGTCGACGGCCTGCTTGTAGAGCAGCGGCACGCCGACGCCGATGCCCTTGGCGGCGACCAGGAACAGCATGGAAACCACCACCCTGAGGCGCAATCCAGGCTCGCCCGGTGGCCACAGATAGGGGATCAGGGTGCGGATGGTGGTCCAATCGGCGCTCGGCCCCCGGCCGCGCGCCTTGTCCCAGGCGGAGGGATCTCGTCTTCTCATGGTCTCAAGATGAGGTCACTCGGGCCGAACCGCAACCTCGTATCGGCAATTGCCCCGAGGGCGCCGGCTGACTATTGTAGGGGGGCGGGAAGTTTCGAGGTCATTACCCTATATGCGTCATCCCACGGTGGCTCAGTCGGGGCAGAGCGCCGACTGGAAGAAGATTCGAGTCATTGTCTTCGGACTGGACGACCAGTTCCGGTTTCTGGTCCGGCAGACCTTTCGCAAGCTCAACGTCCGCGACGTGGTGTCGTTCGATGTGCCCGCCGACCTGCCCGCCCTGCTGGCCCAAGGCGCCGACGTCCTGCTGATCGATTTCGCCTCCAGTGCGGAAAACGGCCTGGCCGTCCTCGAACGGGTGCGCCGTCCCCTGGGCAATCCCCATGAAAGCCTGCCGGTTCTGGCGGTGGCGCCATCCTCTCTCAAGGATATCCTGGAACGGGCCAAGGTTCTGGGGATCGAAGGAATCATTCCCAAGCCCATCTCCGGGCATGAATTGGGACATCGGGTGGGGGAAACCCTGGCCAATCCCCAGCGTCTGGCGCCGCCCGCCGCCGTGAGCGACGCGCCCAAGCGCAACTTCATCAAGGAGGCCGATCCGCTGCCGGATCTGGCCCCGGCCGATGCCGTCGCCCCCTCTGCCGCCAAGGCCGCCGAGGTGATCCCGGAAGTGGCCGCCCTGGTGGCGCGGTTGAAGATCAGGGAGGAGGCCGCCGCCTCGCTCACCGATCCCCGTGCCGAGCGGGACGGCCCCACCATCGCTCTGCTCGGTCGTTCTCCTTCTGCGGTTCCCGCTCCGGCGGTTTCCAAGCCCGCGGCCGAAAAGCCCGTTCCCGCTCCCCGGCCCGCCGCCAGTTCTGTCCTTCATCCGACCAGCGGTGGCGGCTCGGCGGTCCCGGCCACCCGTCGTCCCAGCGGCGGAACCCTGGGGGCCGATGATGTGGTCCGTCGTCCCAGCGGCGGCAAGCTCAGCGAGGAAGACCTGCTGCCGATGGCGTCGCGCAAGACCTCCGGTGATCCCATCGAGGTGGCGGGCATCCGGCCCGATCTTGAAGCGGAGGAGGCCAGACGCCGCGCCGCCAAGCGCCGCCAGCAATGGCAGGAAGCCATGGAGCAGGCCGGGCATAAGGCGCGCAAGGGCAACGATGTCGCCGCCCTGGATGTCTCCGCCGTGGTGGCGGAGCATGGAAAATGGCTGCAGAGCAAGGGGGCCGAGGGCAAGCGCGCCACCTTTACCGGCATGGATCTGGCCGGTGTCGACCTGTCGGCGGCCATCCTGGCCAACGCCACCTTCCGTGAGGTGGATTTGTCCGACGCCTGTCTGGCCGAGGCCCGCCTGGACGGCTCCGATTTCCGCTACGCCACCCTATCGGCCGCCGATCTGGGCGGGGCCAATCTGGGGGTGGCGGCCATGCGCCATGCCCAGCTCAATCTCAGCAATCTGGAAGGCGCCGTCCTGCGCGGCACCGACCTGTCCGGCGCCAGGCTGACCGGGGCGAAGACCGCCGGCGCCGATTTCAAGGGCGCCAACATGATGGGGGCGGATCTGCGCGAGGCGGACCTGTCCAGGGCCGAGAACCTCACCCAGGCCCAGATCGACAAGGCCATCTGCGACAAGGCGACCCGCCTGCCGCCGGGTGTGTTCCGGCCGCTTTCGGAAGAAGAACGCCTGGGTTGAATTGCCCCGCTGTAGAGCGATTGCGAGACAATTACAATTCATCGCTTGAAATCATGCATTCTCGGAACAACATTACCAGGATATGACCGCTATGACTTTCGTATAGCGGTCATATGGCGGCGGCGCGCATTGGGATGGGCGCACCCCGCAATTCTGATAATGGTTTCGGAGAATCCCCATGCGCTGGCTGATCGACCTCAGGATCTCCGCCAAGATCGCCGTGTCCTACCTGTTTCCCGTCGTTCTGATCCTGGCCCTGGCGGGCTATGTGATCGCCGACAAGGCGCGGGTGGTGAGCGAGACCTCGACCCTGGCCAATATCGCGCCGCTGACGGCCGAAATCAGCGCCCTCGTCCATGAAATCCAGAAGGAGCGCGGTGCTTCGGCGGTCTTCATCGGCAGCAAGGGCGAGAAATTCCGGGACGAGATCAAGGCTCAGCGCAAGCTCACCGACGACGCCCGCGAACGGCTGGAGCAATCCCTTCGCGGTCTCGACCTCTCGGCTCTGGGGGCCAGCTTTCCTCCCAGGGTGGAGGCCGCCCGCAAGCGTCTGGACGCGCTGATCGCATCGCGCGCCGGCATCGATTCCCTGACCATTGACGGCAAGACCTCCATCGCCAGTTTCACCGAAACCATCCGCCTGCAATTGGACGTGGTCGATCAGATCGCGGTGCTGTCCAGCGATGCCGGGGTCGGGCGCATGATCACCGCCTATCTCAAGCTGATGGAGGGCAAGGAGAAGGCTGGCCAGGAACGCGCCACCGGCGCCGGGGCTTTCGCCGCCGGCAAGTTCGATGCCGAAGTCTTTCGCCGCTATGTGGCCATCCTCGCCGAGCAGCAATTGTTCCTGGACGAGTTCCTGGCCCATGCCAGCCAGTCCCAGGCCGAGTTCTTCCGCGCTGCCTTGGATGACGAAGCCACCCGTACGGTGGAGCGCATGCGCAAGGTGGGGATCGACAGCATCACCACCGGCACGGTCGGCGATGTTACCGGACCGGCCTGGTTCGCCGCCGCCACCGCCCGCATCAACCTCCTGAAGAAGATCGAGGACCGCATGGCCGCCGATGTCCAGGCGCTGGCGGCTCAGGTCAACGGGAATGCCAGGGGCGTGCTTGTGGGGACCATGCTGGGGGTTCTGGCGTCCCTGGTGGGGGCGCTGGTCATTGCCTGGGCGGTGACCAGGCAATTGACCTCGGCCGTCGGCGGCATGGTGAGCACCATGGAGCGGCTGGCCGCCGACGATTTCTCGGTGACGGTGGCCGGTATCGAGCGGGGCGACGAGATGGGCGCCATGGCCCGCTCGGTCCAGGTGTTCAAGGACGCCATGATCCGCGGCCACGACCTATCCGATCGGCAATTGGCCGATGCCCGCTTGCGCGAGCAGCGGGCCGGCGCCATCGAGGCTTTGGTGAATCGCTTCCAGGGCGCGGCCCTGGAGATGGTGCAGGCGGTCTCGGCCGCTGCCGACCAGCTGCAGGGGACGGCGGCGTCCATGAGCAGCGCCGCCTCGGACACCAACCAGCGCGCCACCGTGGTCGCCGCCGCCACCGAACAGGCGTCGTCCAATGTCCAGACCGTCGCGGCGGCGGCTGAGGAACTGACCTCCTCCATCCAGGAGATCGGCCGTCAGGTTCAGCGCTCGGCGCAGATTTCCGGGAATGCCGTCTCCGAGGCCGGCGAGGCCCAGGGCACCGTGACCGGACTGGCCACCATGGTCGGCAAGATCGGCGATGTGGTGGTACTGATCAACGACATCGCCGCCCAGACCAATCTTCTGGCGCTCAACGCCACCATCGAGGCGGCTCGCGCCGGGGATGCCGGCAAGGGGTTCGCCGTGGTCGCCAACGAGGTCAAGCATCTGGCCAATCAGACCGCCAAGGCCACCGATGAAATCGGCCAGCAGATCGCCTCGGTGCAGCTGCAGACCGAAAGGGTGGTGGCCGCCATTTCCGGCATCGTCGGCATCATCCGCGAGGTCGGCGAGATCACCGCGGGCATCGCCTCGGCGGTGGAAGAACAAAGCGCCGCCACCCAGGAAATCGCCCGCAGCGTCGAACAGGCGGCTTCGGGCACCTCGGAGGTCTCGGCCAATGTGGGCGGCGTTCAAGATGCCGCCGGCCGCACCGGTGCCGCCGCCGATGACGTGCTGGGGGCATCAAGGATCATGGGCGAGGAGGCGGTACGCCTGCGCTCGACCATCGACGGCTTCCTGGGAGAAATCCGGGCGGTGTGATGGGAATCTAGCGTCCGACGCCCGCCGCCTTGTCCAGAACGCTCAGCACCTCGGCCTCGCTCAGCAATTCCGACAGGGCGATGCCGTCCGGGGAAGCCGGCCCGTAGACGGCGTTGAAGGGGATGCCGTAGCGGCCGAACGAGGCCAGATAGCGGGAAATGGCGACGTCGGGATTGGTCCAGTCGGCGCGCATCGCCACCACTCCCGGTGCCGCCAGCCGCCGGGCCACCTCGCCGCGCTCCAGCACGGCGGCCTTGTTGACCTTGCAGGTGATGCACCAATCGGCGGTGACGTCCACGAACACGGTCTTGCCCTGCCCCACCAGATCGGCCAGCACCACCCGGTCGAAGCGGCTCCAGACCAATCCCCCAGACTCGGAGGAGGGGGCTTTTCCCGCATCGGCGCTTCCATGATAGGGCGCGGCGACCGCAAGGCCGGAGAGGGCGATGATGCAGGCCCCCAGCGCGGCGCGTGCCTGCGCGGGCAGGGATTGCTTGAACGCCAGCAAAGTCACCGCCACCACCATGGCGCCGCCGGCGGTAAGGGCGGCGGTGAGGCCCGCCTGTACCGCCAGGACGCTCAGCAGCCACAGACCGGTCGCCGCCAGGGCCAGGCCCAGCGCCTTGCGCATGGTGATCATCCAGCGTCCCGGCTTGGGCATCCTCAAGGCCCAGCCCGGCCATATCGCCACCGCCAGATAGGGCAGGGCCATGCCGGTCCCCAGGGCGGCGAAGATGGCGATGATCTCGGTCGGGCCACGGGCCAGGGCGAAACCGATGGCGGTGCCCAGGAACGGCGCCGAGCACGGCGTGGCCAGCAAGGTGGCGAAGGCTCCCGACAGGAAGTGTCCCAGCACGGTGTGATGGGGCAGGCCGCCCTGACGGTTGAACAGAAAGGATGGCATGGGGATTTCGAACCATCCCCACAGATTGGCGGCGAACAGGGCCAGCAGCACCATCAGCCCGGCCAGGAATCCGGGCTGCTGGAACTGGATGCCCCAACCCACCGCCGCGCCCGCCTGCTTGACGGCGATGGCGATGGCGGCCAGGACCAGGAACGAGGCGATGATGCCGGCGCCCGAGGCGATGAAGCTGGCCCGCACATGGGCGCGCTCACCACCGCCATGGCCGAGCACGCCCAGGATCTTGATGGACAGCACCGGCAGCACGCAGGGCATCAGGTTCAAGATCAGTCCACCCAGCAGAGCCACCAGCAGCATGGACAGCATTCCGGCGGTCTCGGCGGCCGGTTCCGCCATGGCCGTGCCGGCGATGGGGGTAAAGGCGGCCTCCATGGAGCGCAACCCATCGACGATGGTCACCGACATGGGCGCCCCCGCCAGGGGCTTGAGCAGCGAGCCGGGGGCGATGGGAATCTCGATGAGGGCGCTGGTCTTGTCGGCGGACAGGCTGACGCGGGGGGCGGCGAAGGCGGCGACGTCCTCGGCCTCGACGAAGGCGTCGGGTTCGGCCAGGGGCTGGCTGGCGGACAGGTGCAGGCGCAGCAAAGAGGCATCGCCGCCGCCCACGGCTTCGACCTTGCCCAGAATCAGGCCGTGATTGCGGCCGTCACCGGGCACCAGGGCCGAGAACCGGCCGATATCATGGGCGAAGGACGAGGGCTCGGCCGGGCCGGCGGGCAGGTCCAGGCTTAATTCGGCCCGCTGGGGCACGCAAATCTGGGCACAGGCGAGGAAATCCACCGCCAGCCTTGCCGCCACCTTCTGGCCCGGTTGCGGTACCGGCGCATCCAGGGGCAGCACCACCTCGCCCGCATAGCCGTAATTCTGCAATCCGGCCAGGATGGCGCGGTGGGGCGCCGGCCAGCTGATGGTCGGGGCGCCAAGATTGACCGAGCCGCT
>JACQAD010000043.1 GCA_016195125.1 Magnetospirillum sp. | reverse complement strand
GCCCGAGCGAATGATCAGCTCCTTGGCGCGGCCGACGATGAACAAGGCGCCATCCGCGTCCTGGCGGGCGAAATCGCCGGTATTGAGCCAGAAATCGGAATCGATGATTTCGGCGGTCTGCACCGGCGCCCGGTAATAGCCTTTCATGGTGCCGGGGCCACGGCTCCACAGCTCGCCCACCTCGCCGGCGGGAACATCCTTGCCGTCGGGACCGACGATGCGGACCTCGACACCGGGCAGGGCATGGCCGACCGAGCAATCGGCGCGCGGCGCGTCCAGACGGGTCTGGCAGATGGTCGGCGCCGATTCGGTGAGGCCGTAGCCGTTGTTGAGCACCAGACCGAACAGGGCTTCGCTCTCGGCCTTGATCGCCGGGTCGAGGGGCGAGCCGCCGGCCGACAGGAAGCGCAGGCGAGGGGCATCCACGGTGGCGCCGGTCATGCGCACATGCTCGAGCAGTTTGGCGAACATGGCGGGGACGCCGTTCCACATGGTCAGCCCCGCCTTGAGATCGGCCAGAACCTGGGCGGGGGCGAATTTTGGCGCCACATGCAGACAGGCGCCGCCGTACAGGGTTCCGACGAGGACCGAGGCCAGACCGAACACATGGGACATGGGCAGCACCCCATAGACCACATCTCCCGGGGCGACGTCGCGCAGGCCGCCCGATACCGCGCCGATGAACATGATGTTGCGGTGGCTCAGCATGACACCTTTCGGCGTACCCGTGGTCCCCGACGTATAGATCAGCACCGCCACCTGCCCGTTGCCTTGGATGACGGGCTCGGGACTGCAATTGTGGTTGAGCGGCCCGACGGCCAGATTACCCAGAAGCGGCAGAGTCCGGGTAACGGCGCCGTGCCTCTCTCCATGGCGGACGGCATCGGGCGATACATCGGTGGTGAAGATCACCCGCCGGGCACCGCAATGATCGCGGATGGTGTCGATCTCGCGGGGGGACAGCCGCGCGTTGATGATGGCGGCCCAGGCGTGACGCTCGCCCGCCGCCAGGATCAAGGCGGCCAGGGCCAGACAATTCTCACCCACCAGCATGACCCGGTCGCCGGCCCCCACATCCAGGCTTTGCAGAAACGCCACGGCCTCGTCCACCGCCTCGCCAAGCTGGGCATAGGTCCAGCACGTCTCGCCCTGGATCATGGCGGCCGCATCGGGGCTGCGCCGGCTCCACTGACGGACCAGGTCGGACAGGCGCGGCGGCAGATCGGCCAGGATATGGGCGACCGGCTGCATCAGGCGATCTCGCGCAGCATGTTGCGGGCGATGACCAATTGCTGAATCTGGGTGGTGCCCTCGTAGATGCGGAACAGCCGCACGTCGCGATAGAAGCGTTCGATGCCGTAATCGGTGATATAGCCGGCACCGCCATGGACCTGGACGGCGCGGTCGGCGATACGGCCCACGGCTTCCGAGGCGAACATCTTGCAACAGGCGGCCTCGGTGGAGATGTTCTCGCCCAGATCCTTGCGCCGGGCCGCGTCCAGCACCATGCAGCGCGCCGCGTAGGCTTCCATCTTGGAATCGGCCAGCATGGCCTGGATCAGCTGGAATTCGCCGATGGGCTTGCCGAACTGAATGCGCTCGGCGGCGTATCTGACACTGTCCCTGATCAGGCGCTCGGAGACGCCGACGCAGGTGGCCGAGATGTGCAGGCGGCCCCGGTCCAGCACCTTCATGGCGGTCTTGAAGCCCATGCCCTCGATTCCACCGATGATATTGGCGGCGGGCACCCGGCAATCCTCGAAGATGACGTCGCAGGTATGGGCGCCCTTCTGGCCCATCTTCTTGTCGATCTTGCCCAGGGACAGGCCGGGCGAATCCTTCTCGACGATGAAGGCGGAGATGCCGGACGCGCTCTTGTCGTCCGGGTTGGTCCGCGCCATCAGGGTGAAGATCGAGGCCTCGGGCGCATTGGTGATGAAGCGCTTGGTTCCATTGATGACGTAATGGTCGCCGTCCCGGCGCGCGCTGGTGCGCAAGCTGGCGGCGTCGGACCCGGCATTGGGCTCGGTCAGGGCAAAGGAGGCGATCATCTCGCCGGTGGCCAGCTTGGGCAGGTAGTGGGCCTTCTGCTCGGGCGTGCCATCCATGATGATGCCCTGGGAGCCGATGCCGTTATTGGTGCCGAAGATGGACCGGAAGGCGGGCGAGGTCTGGCCGATCTCGAAGGCGCACAGCACCTCTTCCTCCATGGTCAGGCCCAATCCGCCGTATTCCTCGGGAATGGACAGGCCGAACAGGCCGAGTTCCTTCATCTCGGCGACGATCTCGGCCGGAATGCAATCTTCCTCGGCGATACGTTCCTCGTTGGGAACCAGACGCTCACGCACGAAGCGCGAGATGGTATCGAGCAATTGGCTGAGAATTTCCTGGTCCCTGATCATGTGCGTATGGTCCCGTTTTCGTGTTGAGTCAGCGGCGGCCCAAGGCCGCCTCGATCTTGCGCGCCACCTCGACCAGTCGGGGGCCGAGATCGCCCTCCAGCCGTTCTCGGGGCAGCAGAAAGGAGGCCCCGCCGCAATTGAGCGCCATGGGCACGCCGGTGGCGGGATGGGTCAGCGCCACGCCGACGGCATGGACGTCGCTCTGCCAATCGCCCACCGACATGGTGAAGCCGCGCTGGCCGTATTCGCGAAACGCCTTCTCCAGCCCCAACTTGATCCGGGGCCAGTCGTCGGGATGGCGTTTCTTCACCTGATCCAGGATGGGGGTGCGCTGGGCCTCGGAAAGTCCGGCCAGATAGGCGCGTCCCATGGCGGTGGTGGCGACGGGAATGCGCGACCCCACCGACAGGCGGATGGTCAGCGCCCCTTTGCCCCGGCAGGATTCGATGTAGATCATGCTGGTCTGGTCGTGGCTGCCCAGAGAAACCGCCACGTCGGAATAGTCGGCCAGTTCCTGCATCAGCGGCCGGGCCACATGGCGGATGTCCATGGAGGCCAGGGCGGTGTAGCCCAGGGACAGGACGGCGGTCCCCAATTCGTATTTGGCGAAGCGCTCGCTGTAATGGAGATAGCCCAGTTTGGTCAGGGTATAGGTCAGCCGTGACACTGTCGGTTTGGGCAGGCCGGTGCGCGAGGCGATCTCCTGATTGCCCAGCATGGAATCGTTGGCACGGAAGCAGCGCAGCACATCCAGGCCGCGCGACAGAGCCACCACGAATTGGCGGTCTTGTGCTTCCTCGCCTTGAGTTTCCTCACCTTGAGTTTCCGGGGTCTCGGTCACTTGCGTCGCTCCCGCGTCCCCTTTTCGGATGGGGGCGCATATTTTTGTTTGCCAAGGGACCAAAACACGACTTAGGCTCTGGCGTCAACAAAATGTGAAATAGCATTTCGCACAGCGAAATTGAGGGGCATCATGACGGTCGTGATTTTGGAAAAACCCTTGGAATCCGTGGCGTTGCTGCGGATCAACCGGCCCGAGGCCAAGAACGCCCTGAATGGTGAGGTGCGCCGGCTGCTGTCCGAGCACTTGACCGCCCTGGGGGCCGATCCCTCCATCCGCGTCATCGTCATGACCGGCAACCAGGAGGCGTTCGCCGCCGGTGCCGATATCAAGGACATGGCCGAGATTGGCGCCATCGAACTGATGCAGCGCAATAATCACCTGTTGTGGCGAGCCATCACCAATTGCCCCAAGCCGGTGATCGCCGCCGTCAACGGTTACGCCTGGGGCGGCGGCTGCGAGCTGGTGATGCACGCAGACATCATCGTGGCCGGCGAGAACGCCAGCTTCTCCCAGCCGGAAATCAAGGTGGGGGTCATGCCCGGCGCCGGCGGTACCCAGCGTCTGACCCGCGCCATCGGCAAGTTCAAGGCCATGCTGATGGTGATGACCGGCCAGGCCATCAGCGGCGTCGAAGCCGGACAGATGGGCCTCGCCAGTATGGTGGTGCCCGATGCCGAGGTTCTGACTCAGGCGCTGGACATCGCCAAGACCATCGCCCGCATGCCGCCGATTGCCATCGCTCAGATCAAGGAAGTGCTGCTGGCCGGCCAGGATGCCTCGCTGGACACCGCCTTGATGCTGGAGCGCAAGGCCTTTCAATTGCTGTTCGCCAGCGCCGATCAGAAGGAAGGCATGAAGGCCTTCCTTGAGAAGCGCAAGCCCGTCTACCTCGGAAAGTGAAGATTGGGGAAATGACCATGAGCCTCGACGCCAACCGTTCCGACCTTGTCCTCGGTCTTGTGGGCACCGGCACCATGGGACGCGGCATCGCCCAGATCGCCGTCGCCTCGGGTGTGACCGTCATCCTTGTGGATGCCCGTCCCGGTGCCGCCGCCGAGGCCCGCGATGCCGTCGCCAAGATGCTGGCCAAGCTGGCCGAGAAGGGCAAGCTGACACCCGAAGCCAGCGCCAGCGCCATCGCCCGCCTCAAGGTGGCCGAGGGCATGGCCGATCTGGCGCCCTGCCATGTGGTGGTGGAAGCCATCGTCGAGGATATCGCCGTCAAGCAGGCGCTGATGAGGGATTTGGAGGCTATCGTCGCCGCCGATTGCCTGATCGCCACCAATACCTCCTCGCTGTCGGTGACTTCCATCGCCGCCGGCTGCAAGCTGCCGGGCCGGGTGGGCGGCTTCCACTTCTTCAACCCGGTGCCGCTGATGAAGGTGGTCGAAATCATCGATGGTATCCTGACCGGACCGTATCCTCAAAGGTGCCGCCGGCTTCCGCATGGGGCCGTTCGAGCTGTTGGACCTCACCGCCCTGGATGTCTCCCATCCGGTGATGGAAAGCATCTACGACCAGTATTATCAGGAACCCCGCTACCGTCCGTCGCCCATCACCCGCTCGCGTCTGGTGGCCGGGTTGCTGGGCCGCAAGACCGGGCGCGGCTTCTATTCCTATGAGGGCGACAAAGCCGTCCAGCCAGCGATAGGGTCCATTCCCGAGGCTTGGACGGGGCCGGTATGGGTGGCTCCCGGCGAAGGGGGGCTGGCGGTCGCCGCCCTGGCCACCAAACTGGGCGCCAAGCTGGAAACCGGCGCCACGCCGTCCGACGATGCCTTGTGTCTGGTCACCAGCCTGGGAGAGGATTGCACCAGCGCGGCGCTCCGCCATGGCCTCGATCCCCGCCGGACCTTGGCCATGGACCCGCTGTTCGGGCTGGACAGCCATCGCACCTTGATGACCAATCCCATCACCGCCCCGGCGTTGCGGGACGGTGCCCATGGCCTGTTCGCCGCCGACAACGTCGCCGTCAGCGTCATCGCCGACAGCCCCGGCTTCGTTGCGCAAAGGGTGGTGGCGACCATCATCAATATCGGCTGCGACATCGCCCAGCAGCGCATCGCCACCCCCGAGGACATCGACAAGGCGGTAACGCTGGGCCTCGGCTATCCCTCCGGCCCCCTGGGCTGGGGCGACCGCCTGGGGGCCGACAAGGTGCTGGTCATTCTCGACGCCATGCTGGAGATCACCGGCGATCCCCGCTATCGCGCCAGTTTGTGGCTGAAGCGCCGCGCCAAATTGGGCGTGTCCCTGCTGACGCCGGAGTCCTGAGTTATGCTCGACGCTTATATTTATGACGGCCTTCGCTCCCCCATCGGCCGTCATGCCGGCAAGCTGGCCGGCGTGCGTCCCGACGATCTTGCCGCCGAGGTGATCCGGGCGTTGCTGGCCCGGTCCAGCCTCAATCCCGCCCTGATCGATGACGTCATCCTGGGCTGCACCAATCAGGCCGGCGAGGATAGCCGCAACGTCGCCCGCCATGCCGCGTTGCTGTCGGGCCTGCCGGTGGAGGTGGCGGGGCAGACCGTCAATCGTCTTTGCGCTTCGGGCCTGGCGGCGGTCTTGGATGCGGCCCGCTCCATCACCTGCGGCGAGGGCGAGTGGTTCGTCGCCGGCGGCGTCGAGAGCATGAGCCGGGCGCCCTTCGTGCTGGCCAAGGCCGAAAGCGCTTATTCCAGGGACGCCAGGATTTTCGACACCACCATCGGGGCGCGTTTCGCCAATCCCAAGGTGATCAAGGCATTCGGCAATCATTCCATGCCCGAGACCGCCGACAATATCGCCGATGATCTGGGCCTGACCCGCGAGGAATCCGATGCCTTCGCCCTGGCCTCCCAGGCCAAATACGCGCGGGCCAAGGCCGATCGCTTCTACGAGGGGGAAATCCATTCCATCACCATCCCCGGCCGCAAGGGCGACACCGTGGTGAGCGAGGACGAGCATCCCCGGCCCGAGACCGATGCCGCCATGCTGGCCAAGCTGCGCCCGCTGTTCGAAGGCGGCGTGGTGACCGCCGGCAATGCGTCCGGCATCAACGACGGCGC
>JACQAD010000012.1 GCA_016195125.1 Magnetospirillum sp. | reverse complement strand
GGCTGCGCCAGGATTTGGCCCTGCGGCTGGAGGAGCCTGCCTTTGTCGTGCAATTGGCGGCCTGCGTGGCCACCGCCTTTACGGCCGCCCTGGCCGGGTTGATCCTGGGCGTTCCCGGCCGGTCGCGGAACTGGGCCATGTTGCCGCTCCCGCCTCTTCTCCTCTGGCTGGCCAGCTTTGGGCGTCAATGCCTGTTGGAATGGCGAGGCGAGGCCGAGGGGGAATTGCTGATCGGCCCCCATTTCCATTGCCTGCCCGATATCACCGTGATGATGGCGTTGCCGACCCTGGCGATCATGGTCATGGTCCGGCGCGGCGCGGGATTCGAGCGGCGGCTCGAGACCCTGTTGGGGGGGCTGGCCGCTGCGGCGCTGGCCAATGCCGCCCTCAGTCTGGCTCATCCTCAGGATGCCGGATTGCTGGTGCTGCTGGTGCAGATGGTGGTGGTGGTGGCGCTGTCCCTGTGGGCCGGGCGCGATCGGCCCTCGCTTTCTTGACGGGCGGCCGGTTGGGTGGGAAGCTTTCCCACCCGCAATGAACCGGCGAGGACGGTATGGCCGCCAAGAAGAATAAGAAATCCGCCGATTCAGGGCTGCGGCCCGATTTCATCTGGGGGGTCTCCACCTCGGCCTTCCAAGTGGAGGGCGCCACCAAGGAGGATGGGCGCGGTCCCAGTATCTGGGATACGCGCTGCCGCCTGCAGGGTGGCGTGTGGACCGGCGCCAATGCCGATGTGGCCTGCGATCATTACCACCGCTGGCCCGAGGACGTGGCGCTGCTCAAGGATTTGGGTGTCGATGCCTACCGCTTCTCCCTGGCCTGGCCGCGCCTGCTGCCCAAGGGCAAGGGGCAGGTCAACCAGAAAGGTCTCGACTTCTACGACCGCCTGATCGATGCGGTGCTGGAGGCGGGCATTCAGCCTTGGGTCCGCCTCTATCACTGGGATTTGCCCCAGGCCCTGGACGATCAGGGCGGCTGGACCAATCGTGATTGCGCCGGCTGGTTTGCCGATTACGCGGTTCTGGCGGCCAAACGTTATGGCGACAGGGTCAAGCACTTCGCCACCTTCAACGAATTCTCGGTCTTCACCATGTTCGGCTATGCCATCGATTGGGCGGCGCCGGGGGTGACCGACCGCGCCGCCCATATGAAGGCCATCCACCATGTCAACCTCGCCCATGGCGCCGGGGTGGACGTGCTGCGCGACCATGTGCCGGGGGTGTCCATCGGCGCCATCCATAACCGCCAGATCGTGCGGCCCGAAGGGGGGTTGGAAAAGAATCGGGCGGCGGCGGAACTGCTCGACGCCCACTGGAACGGCGTGTTTTGCGATCCGCAGCATCTGGGCCATTACCCCGAGATCATGGCCCGCGACATCGAGCCCTATGTCCTGGCCGGCGACATGGTCCGCATCTGCCGCCCCACCGACTGGATGGGGCTGAACCATTACGGCCCCATCTACGCCAAGGCCGATCCCGCCACCACCTGGGGCTACGGCTGGGGCAATCCGCCGGAATCGGCCAATCATCCCGAAGTGGGCTGGCCCATTTTCCCCGAGGTCTTCAAGGACGAGCTGCTGACCTTGACCCGGCGTTACAATCTGCCGATCTATGTGACCGAGAATGGCTGCGGCGGCGGGGCCGGCAGCGATACTCCCGACGAGAACGGCGAGGTCAAGGATACCCACCGTCTGGCCTATTTCCGCGAATACCATCAGGCCATGCGCGATGCCGTGGCCGAGGGGGCCGATCTGCGCGGTTATTTCGTCTGGGCGCTATTGGACAATTTCGAGTGGGGGTCGGGCTATGGCCCGCGCTTCGGGCTGGTTCACGTGGATTTCGAGACCCAGAAACGCACCATCAAGAATTCAGGCAAGTGGTACCGCGATCTGATCAAGGCCGAGCACAGGCGGCGCTAGTCCGGTGCCGCGGAAGGCCGGGACTAGGCATGGGCTTTTCCTTCCGAAAAGGTCAGAAGTTCGACGATCAGGGCCAGACCCATGATCGCCGCCCCAACGGTGTAAAGAATGGGGTAGCTGCCCTGATCGGCAAACAGCCAGGACAGGCCGTAGGCCCCGCCGGCCTGACCCAGGGCGAAGGCGGCGGTCGTGCGGCTCCAGGCGGCTCGCTGGGCCTGGGGATCATGGGGCAGCAATTCGCGGATCCGGCCCAGAACCACCGGCACGATGCCGGGGGTGAAGCTGCCGATGACCAAGCCGGACACCGCCAGCCAGACGATGTCGCCGGTGAACGCGGCCAGGGCGATCGTGGCGGTCTGGAGGGTCAGGGCCAACCGCAGGGTCAGCCTGAAGCCGATGCGGTCGCCCAGATGGCCGAAGGCTACCGGCCCCACCGAGGCGCCCAGGCCGAACAACACCCAGATTGACGCGCCCTGGGCCATGCCGCGACCAAGGCCACGCACCACGAAATCAACCAGGAACACCATGTGGGGCACCAGCCCCACGGCATTGAGGGCGTAAACGCCCATCAGCCGCCGAACCGGGCCCGTCAAGGGAATCGTCTGGACGCCCGCTTGCGGCAAATGGATGTCATCGGGCCAGCCGCCCCAGGCGGCCAGGGTAAACACCAGGCACAGGCCGCCCAGAACGCCCCAGGTCACCGGCAGGCCCAGACTGAGCAGGAAGGGCAGCAATGTTCCAGAGGCAACGACACCCAGGCCGACCCCCATGAAGATCAGGCCGCCGGCCAGCCCGCGCCGGGCGGCCGGCACATATGGCAGGACCAGGGTCGCGGCCAGGACCATGATCGCGCCTCCCGCCAATCCCGAGGCGAAGCGCCAGATGAAGAACCATAGGAACGGCGATGGCCGGGCGCAGACGGCGAAGGATAGTGCGATCAGCAGCATCATGGCGCGCACCACCGCCGCCGGCCCGGCGATACGGGCCATCATGCGGGCACCCAGGGCGCCGGCCAGGTAGCCGGCCAGATTGGCGGCACCCAGATAGGCGGCATCGGAGGCGCTGAACCAGCCCTCGGCCACCAGAGCCGGAATCAGCGGCGAATAGGCGAAGCGCGCCAGCCCAATTCCCACCAGACTGGCAGCCAGGGCCGATAACGTGGCACGCCAGGGATTGGGGTGCGGCATGATGGCCTCCAATGGCTCGATGCCGACAGCCTAGCCATCCAAACCACTCACGGGAAACGATTTGATGTGATAAAGTCCATCACTATAAGAGATGACGTGGGGAGGCTTTTCATGGATGCCGCCGATCTGCGGGTGTTCGAATCCGTGGCCCGCCTGGGCGGCATGAGCCGGGCGGCGTCCGAGTTGAATACCGTCCAATCCAACGTTACCGCCCGCATCCGCCTCCTGGAGGGGCAATTGGGCGCCGCGCTGTTCGAGCGCCATTCCCGCGGCGTCGCCCTTACTCCGGCGGGGCGGCGGCTGATGCCCTACGCCCTTCAGGTCATCACTCTGCTGCGTGACGCCAAACGGGCTGTCGCCGATGACGGCGACCCCAAGGGCGATCTGGTGATCGGGTCGCTGGAGACGACCATCTCCATGCATCTGGCGCCGCTGCTCACGGGCTTTGTGGAGAAATGGCCGGGCGTCGATCTGTCCATCAAGGGCGGTACGACCTGCGAATCCATCGATGCCGTTCTGGACCGGCGGGTGGAGGGCGCCTTTGTCTGTGGGCCGGTCAATCACCCGGAACTGGAGGAGGAATCCATCTTCCGCGAGGAATTGGTGGTCCTGACCTCACCCTCGGTCACCCGTCTGGACTGGTCGGCGGGCTTGGGGGGATTACGGATCGTGGTGTTGCGGGCGGGGTGTTCATATCGTCAGCGGCTGGAGGATCTCCTGGCCCGCCGCGGCGTGGTCGGGCTGCGTCTGCTGGAGTTCGGCACCCTGGAGGCACTTTTCGGCTGCGTCGCCGCCGGTCTGGGAATCACCTTGCTGCCGCGGCGCATGGTGGAAATGGTCTGGCGCGACCGTCGCGTGGCCATTCACGCCCTGCCGCCCGAGGAAGCCATGGTCGAGACCGTCTTCATCCGCCGTCGCGACGCCTTTGTGTCCAGCGCCCAGGCCAGCTTTCTGGACTTCGTGCGCCACGGCATGGCCCAAGTCCGGGCGGCTGAATAGCCATGCGTCTGGTGCCAGTGGGGGATACCGCCTTTTCCGTCCAGTTCGGCGATGCCATCGACGAGGCTGCCAATGCCCGGGTCATGGCCCTGATGTCCGCTGTCAGGAATGCCGATCTGCCGGGTGTGGTGGAGTTGGTGCCCAGCTTCTGCGCCCTGCTGGTGGTCATCGATCCGTTGCGAACCGATTTCCGCTCAGCCTCGACCCAGGTAGAGGCCATGGCCGCCCAATTGGGCCGAGGCGCCGGCGCTCAGGGACATCACTGGAGTCTCAAGGTGCGCTATGACGGGCCGGACCTGGATGAGGTGGCCCGGGCCTGCGGTCTCAGCCCCAATGAGGTGGTGGAAGCCCATGCCGGAACCACCTACCGCGTTCACATGCTGGGCTTTCTGCCCGGCTTCGCCTATATGGCGGAACTGCCGCCCATGATCCGCTTGCCGCGCCGATCCGAGCCCCGTCTCAAGGTTGCCGCCGGCTCGGTGGCCATTGCCGATGCCATGACCGCCATCTATCCGTGGGAGTCGCCCGGCGGTTGGCATCTCATCGGCCATACCGATACCATCTTGTTCGATCAGGTCAAGACGCCGCCGGCTTTGCTGGCGCCCGGCGACACGGTTGCGTTCGAGGTGCTGTGAATGGCCGCGCTTCACGTCCTCAGGCCGGGTTTATTCACCACGATCCAGGACATGGGGCGGACAGGGTATGGCCATCTTGGGGTGCCGGTGGCCGGAGCCCTGAACCCGGTCGGCCTGCGCCTGGCCAATGCCCTGGTGGGCAATGAGGCGGGGGAGGGCGGTCTGGAAATTTCCTATCTCTGCCCCACCTTGCGCATCGAGGGGGGAACGCTGCGCATCGGCCTGATGGGTGCCGTAACCGCCCGCCTCGACCGCGCCGGCGAGAGCAGGGTTTTGCAAAGTGGCCGGAGCCATCTTCTCTTTCCCGGCGACGTGCTGGACCTGGGCGCGGTGAGTGGCGCCTCGGTGGCCTATCTGGCGGTTGAGGGCGGTTTCGATCTCGCTCCGGTGCTGGGCAGCCTGTCCAGCTATGGCCGCGCGGCGATCGGCCCGTTGGGCGGGCGGGCCTTGGTCGCGGGTGACCTCTTGCCGGTGCGCCGCTTGCAGGCGGCCGAGCGGGCGGAGCGGGCATACGTGGTTCCCTTCGATTATGGTATGGGGCCGCTCCGGGTGGTGATGGGGCCGCAGGCGGACCGGTTTAGCGCCGCCGCGGTGGAGACCTTCTTATCCTCCCCGTATCGGGTCGGCCGCGATGCCGACCGCATGGGGTTGCGCCTGGAGGGGCCGGCCCTCGATCAGCCGAACGGCGCCGGCATCGTCTCCGACGGGCTGGTGTCTGGCTGCATCCAGGTGCCCGGCAATGGCCTTCCCATTCTGCTGCTGGCCGACCATCAGACCGTGGGCGGCTATGCCAAGATCGCCACGGTGATTTCCGCCGATCTGCCCCGGGCCGCTCTTGCTGTGCCGGGCAGTGCCTTGCGGTTTCACGCGGTAAGCATGGACGAGGCCGAGGCGGCGCGTCGAGATCTGGAAGGGCGGATCGCCATCGCCATCGGTGGATTGGCGGAGTTGAGCGGAGCGCTAAATCTTGCCGCGCTCTATTCGGCCAATCTGGTGTCGGGAATGGTTTGCGGCGGCGAGGAGGATTCATGAGCGGCAGGACCATCAATCTGAATGCCGATCTGGGCGAGGAATGCGGCGATGATGCCGCCATGCTCGATGTGGTGAGCGCCGCCAATATCGCCTGTGGTGCCCATGCCGGTTCGCCCGAGGTCATGGCGGCGACGGTGCATGCCGCCCTGACGCGCGGGATCAGTATCGGCGCCCATCCCTCCTACCCCGATCGCGAGGGCTTCGGGCGGCGGCCCATGGGCCTGCCCGCGGCCGAGATCGAACGCGTGACCGCCGAGCAGATCCGATTGCTGACCGATATCGCCGCGTTCGAAGGAGGACGAATTGGTCATGTGAAACCGCATGGCGCCCTGTCCAATCGTGCTGCAATTGATGGCGAGGCGGCTTCGGCCATCGTCCAGGCGATGCTCCAGGTGGATTCCAGCCTGATTCTCCTGGCCCCCGCCGGTTCGGTTCTGGTGGATGTGGGACGGAAGGCCGGGCTTCGGGTCATCGAGGAGGTCTTCGCCGACCGCGCCTATGACGACGACGGCAATCTGGTGCCGCGCTCCCGGCCGGGGGCCATGATCCATGACCCCGAGGAGGCGGCAAGGCACGTGCTGCGCATGGCGGCGGATGGGGTGATCAGGACGATTTCGGGCCGGCTCATTCCCTGTCGCGCCCAATCGATCTGCGTGCATGGCGACGATGCCGGAGCGGTATCGCTGGCGCGCCGGGTTCGCGTGGCGCTGGAACAGGCCCGGATAGCAATTATCCCTTTGGCGTGACGAGTATTGCATCGCGGCAGAAGGGCAGGTATATACCCCCCTAGTGACGCACACGTACGTGCCAATGGCCCTTGTCGGTTATGCAACGACGGACGCGTCCTTTTTGGAAGAGCCGGTGGTCATGCGCCGGCGCCCGAAAGGGAGGTGGACATGTTCGTGACCCACAAGATGGGCTTCATCCCGGAAATCAGTACGAGTATGTGACGGCGGTGTCGCGACCGTATTCCGGTCGCCTGCCGCCGCTGACCATGAACGCGGTCTCCCCCGTGGAGGAGGCCGTGTGAACGATGTTGTTGTGAAAAGTCTTCTCCGCCTCTGTCGCGGGGGCCGAGGTTGAATTTTAAGAGGAGAAATAGATATGCGCACCATTGTCTTTCCGGGCCGCTTGGTCATGATCGGCTGCGGCAGCATCGGACAGGGCGTTCTGCCTCTGATTCTACGCCATATCGAGATCAAACCGGCCCAGATCACCATTATCACGGCTTGCGAACGCGGCCATGATGTGGCTCGGGAATACGGCATCGAATTCATCAACCGGCCGTTGACCCAGGATGATTATCGCGATCGCCTGACTCCCATGCTGCGCAAGGGCGACTTCCTGCTGAACCTTTCGGTGGATGTGTCGTCGACGGCTTTGGTCGAGCTGTGCCGCGATCTCGGCGTTCTCTATCTCGATACCTGCATCGAGCCTTGGCCGGGCGGTTATACCGATCCCAGCCTGTCTCCCAGCCTGCGATCCAATTATGCTCTGCGCGAGGAGATGCTGCGTCTGCGTGTTGATGGCCCGGCGCCGACGGCGCTGGTCACCCATGGCGCCAATCCGGGACTGGTGTCCCATTTCGTCAAGCAGGCCCTGCTGAATATCGCCGCCGATACCGGCATGGCGGTGGACGTTCCCTCCGACCGCAAGTCCTGGAGCGAATTGGCGGCGCGTCTTGGCGTCAAGGTCATTCACATCGCCGAGCGCGATACTCAGGTGGGCTCCTCACCCAAGCAGGCCGACGAGTTCGTCAATACCTGGTCCATCGACGGCTTCGTCGGCGAAGGCTGCCAACCTGCGGAACTGGGCTGGGGCACCCACGAAAAGCAATTACCCGCCGACGGCCGCCGCCATGAGTTCGGCAATGACAGCGCCATCTATCTGATGCGTCCCGGCGCCAGCCAGCGGGTTCGGACCTGGACTCCGGCCGAGGGGCCGTTCCATGGCTTCCTCATCACCCATTCGGAATCCATTTCCATCGCCGATTACTACACGGTCCGCCTAGGCGATTCCGTGATCTATCGCCCGACGGTGCACTATGCCTATCATCCTTGCGACGCCGCCGTTCTGTCCTTGCACGAACTGGCGGGCAAGAATTGGGAGATGCAGTCGCGCCAGCGCCTGATGGTCAACGAAGTGGTGGGCGGCGTCGATGAACTGGGCGTGCTGCTGGCCGGTCACGCCAAGGGCGCCTATTGGTTCGGCTCGCAGCTCTCCATCACCGAGGCCCGCGAACTGGCGCCTCACAACAGTGCCACCAGCCTGCAGGTGACCTCCACGGTGCTGGCCGGCATCATCTGGGCGCTGGAGAATCCCAATCGCGGTATTGTCGAGCCCGACGAGATCGACTTCCAGCGTATCCTGGAGATCGCCCGGCCCTATCTCGGGCCGGTGGTGGGGGTCTATACCGACTGGACACCCCTGGCCGGTCGCGGTGGGCTGTTCCCCGAGGATGTGGACAGGGACGATCCCTGGCAGTTCAAGAACGTCCGGGTGATTTGAACTGGACGAGCCAATGGCCTGGGGTTTGGGTCATTGGCTCGAAAGGAAGGCCAGCCTTATTTGCAGGCGAAATAGCTGTCCTTGTGCAGGGGGGCCGGACAGTGCTGCAGCGGCTCACGCTGGGCCTGTCGGTCCTTGTTTTCCTGGGCGCAGGAATAGGCGGGATCGTTCTCGTTCATGTTATGCATGTCGGCGACGGCGACATAGCCCTTGGGGCAGGTCCGCAGCGCGGCGCTGCGGCAGGATTCCAGCTTCATGCTGTCGCCGCAATTGACATGATAGAAGACGGACCCGTCGGCCTGTCGGAAGGTTGTTACCTCGGCGCAGGCAGCCAGCGCCAGGGAAAGCAACAGCGCGGCAACGATCTTCATTCCATGATCCCCCGGATTGCCGACGCCCAGGTTGGAGCGTCGGAGGCCGAAGGATAGCCGCCCCCTC
>JACQAD010000042.1 GCA_016195125.1 Magnetospirillum sp. | reverse complement strand
CGGCCATAGCCGCCCACCGCCACCAGGCTCATGGCCTCGCCCGAGGTCCGCACGCCCTGGGGAAACTCGTGCTCGCAGGCGTAATCGTGGACCAGCCGCACCAGCTGGTCGATGAGAAAGCAATTCTCGCGCACGGTCTGGGAGCCGTCGCCCCGGCTGTCGAACCGGCTCCGCACCTCGGCCCGTCCCTGGGCCAGGGCCTGCTTGAACACCTCGAGAATCTTGAGGCGGCGCTTGTTCTTGGGCAGATCCTCCTGCGCCAGCTCACCGAGCCGGAGCAGGAGGGCCCGGCGGTTGATGATGGCGCGTTGATCGCTGATCTTGGTCATTGTTTCGAAACATCGCGGGCAGAGGTGGGAACGCCGATTATAGGGGCCGGAGCCGACAACCCGCCAGCCCATTCGAACGGGGATTAGGCATGCGTCCGATCTGCCCGATCCTTAGTCACTAGAATTCCACCCCCGCCTGGGCCTTGATGCCGTCCTTGAAGGGATGCTTGATCATGGTCATCTCGGTGACCAGATCGGCGGCCTCGATCACGGCGGGCAGGGCGTTGCGGCCGGTCAGCACGGCGTGCTGGCCCTTGGGTCGGGCCTTGACCGCCGCCAGAACCGTCTCGACGTCCAGATATTCGTAGCGCAGCGCCACGTTGATCTCGTCGAGGATCACCATGCGGTATTGGGGATCGGCCAACAGGGCCGAGGCCAATTCCCAGGCCCGCCCGGCGGCGGCGATGTCGCGGGCGCGGTCCTGGGTTTCCCAGGTAAAGCCCTCGCCCATGGCGCGGAAGGTGACCAGATCGCCGAACCCTTCCATCACCCGGCGCTCGGCGGTGTCCCAGGCGCCCTTGATGAATTGGACGATTCCCACCTTCATGCCGTGGCCGACACAGCGGATGGCCATGCCGAAGGCGGCGGTGGACTTGCCCTTGCCGGCACCGGTATGCACGATCGTCACGCCGCGGCCCTCGGCCGACTTCCTGGCCATCAGCTTGTCGCGCGACGCCTTCTTCTTGGCCATTTTCTCGCGGTGACGCTGCTCGTTATCCTCGGTCATGGTGGCTCCGGCGGGTTGAGGGAGGGCTTGGCACAGATAGCGATGGCGGATCGCCGTTCAAGAGTGACATGAATCCTTCATGTTTTTTGAATTGCGTCCAGCCCCACCCCCGTATAAGCCCTTCTGGTCCGGGAGGGGATTTGGATTTTAGACCCATGGCAGAGCAAGTGGCCGAACCCAAAATGACCACACGCGGCCTTGCCGTCCATTATGGCAGCAAGCTGGCCCTCAAGGGGGTGGATCTGGACATCACCGGCGGTGAGGTCACCGCCCTGATCGGCCCGTCGGGCTGCGGCAAATCCACCTTCCTGCGCTGTCTCAACCGCATGAACGACACCATTGCCGAAGCAAGGGTCAGCGGTCGGGCCACCCTGGACGGCCAGGACATCTACGGCCCCGGCGGCATCGATCCCGTCTTGCTGCGCGCCCGCGTCGGCATGGTCTTCCAGCGCCCCAATCCCTTTCCCAAGCCCATCTACGACAACGTCGCCTTCGGGCCGCGCCTGCACGGCCTGGTGGCCGAGGGCGAGGAGATGGATGCTCTGGTCCGCAAGGCCCTGGAACGCGCCAGCCTGTGGAACGAGGTCAAGGACAACCTGGGCCAGCAGGGCACCGGCCTGTCCGGCGGTCAGCAGCAGCGCCTGTGCATCGCGCGCGCCATCGCCGTCGAGCCCGAGGTGATCCTCATGGACGAGCCCTGTTCGGCGCTGGACCCCATCGCCACGGCCCGCATCGAGGAACTGATCGACGAGTTGCGCGAAAGCTTCACCATCGTCATCGTCACCCATTCCATGCAGCAGGCGGCCCGCGTCTCGCAGACCACCGCCTTCTTCCACCTGGGAGAGATCATCGAGGTGGGCGCCACCGAACAGATCTTCACCGCGCCCGCCAACGACCTGACCCAGGGCTACATCACCGGCCGCTTCGGCTGAGGGAGTATCCACCATGACCGCCACCGGCGAACACCACATCGTCAAGTCCTACGACGTCGAATTGGGCAAACTGGAAGATGCCCTGGCCCGCATGGGCGGTCTGGCGGAAAGCCAGCTGGCCGCCGCGCTGCAGGCCCTGGACTCTCGCGACAGCGATCTGGCCGGCAAGGTCATGGCCAATGACGGCCAGGTGGACGCCTTGCAGAGCTTCGTGGACGAGCAGACCGTCAAGGTGCTGGCGCTGCGCGCTCCCGTCGCCGACGATCTGCGCTCGGTGGTGGCGGCGCTGAAGGTGGCGGGTGAGATCGAGCGCATCGCCGATCTGGCCGCCAATGCCGCCAAGCGCTCCCTGGTCCTCAACCGCCTGCCGCCGGTGGAGCCCATGCGCTCGCTGCTGCGCCTGGGCCGCCTCGCCCAGGTCATGGTCAAGGACGTCATCGACGCCCATCTCGGCCATGACGCCGACAAGGCCCTGGTGGTCCGCGACCGCGATCAGGAGATCGACGACGTCTACTCGTCGCTGTTCCGCGAGATCCTTACCTACATGATGGAAGACCCGCGCAACATCACGCCGTGCTCGCACCTGATGTTCATCGCCAAGAATTTCGAGCGCATCGGCGACCATGCCACCAATATCGCCGAGCTGGCCCATTTCCGCGTGCTCGGCAAGGCCCAGCTGGAAGCCCGCACCAAGAAGGACGATTCGGCCTTCATCGGCGGCGAGCCGGTCTGACCGTCATCTCATCCCGAGCCTGGACGAGGAATCTCCGCTCGGGATGACAAGACGGCCTACCAGAAATACCCGGACAGCCAGAAGAACAGCGCCGCCACCGACCCGGCGGCGGGGATGGTGATCACCCAGGCGACGATGATGTTGCCGGCCACTCCCCAGCGCACTCCCGAGACCTTGCGGGCCGAGCCGACCCCGATGATGGCGCCGGTGATGGTGTGGGTGGTCGAGACGGGAATGCCGGCCCAGGTGGCTCCGAACAGAGTGACCGCCCCGGCGGCATTGGCGCAAAAGCCGTCGATCTGCTTCATGTCGGTGATCTTGGAGCCCATGGTGCGCACGATGCGCCAGCCGCCGAACAAGGTGCCCAGGCCCATGGCCAGCTGGCACAGCACCGCCACCCAGACCGGAACGTGGAAGCCGCCCTCCAGCATGCCCTGGCTGTAAAGCAGTGCGGCGATGATGCCCATGGTCTTCTGGGCGTCGTTGCCGCCATGGCCCAGGGAGTACATGGCCGCCGAGAAGAATTGCAGAATCCTGAACCGGCGGTCGACGGTAAAAGGCGCCGTGCGCTTGCACATCCACGACACCACCAGGATCAGCAGCATGGCCAGGACCAGGCCGATCAGCGGCGACAGCACGATGGCCGAGCCGGTCTTGATGAAGCCGGCGGGCACCAGGGCGGCCAGTCCGCCCTTGGCGATGCCGGCCCCGGCGATGCCGCCGATCAGGGCGTGGGAGCTGGACGACGGAATGCCCAGCGCCCAGGTGATGACGTTCCAGGCGATGGCTCCCATCAGGGCGCCGAAGATCACATGGGTATCCACCAGGCCGGGCTCGACGATGCCGGTGCCGATGGTCTTGGCCACGCTGGTGGTGAAGAACACCAGGGCGATGGTGTTGAAGAACGCCGCCCAGGCCACCGCGTATTTGGGCGACAGCACGCGGGTGGAGACCACGGTGGCGATGGAATTGGCGGCATCGTGCAACCCGTTGAGGAAGTCGAACGCCAGCGCCGTGATGACCAGGGCGATGATGATGGGAAGCGCGACCGAGCTTTCCATGACCGGCTCAGACCTGCTCGATGAGCACGGTCTCGATGACGTTGGCCACGTCGTCGAAACGGTCGGACACCTTTTCCAGGCGCTGGTAGATCTCCTTGCGGGTGATCAGCTTGACCGGATCCCTTTCGGTGGCGAACAGGGCGCGCAGGCCCTCGTGCTGACGCTTGTCGGCGGCGCTCTCCTGGCGGCCGATGGCGTCGCACAGCTCATTGATGGCCGCCGCGTTGCGGTTGAGCTCGCGCATCAGCGGCAAGGCCTTGGTCAGCAGATGGGCGCATTCGACGATACCGGTGGCCAGGGCCCGCATATCGGGGGTGAATTCGCCGACACCGTAAAGATCAACACGCTGGGCCACTTCCTCGATGGCGTCCACCGCATCGTCCATGGTGGTGATCAGACGATGGATCTGGTCGCGGTCGAAGGGGGTGATGAACGAGCGGTGCAAGGCCTGCAGGGTTTCCCGCGTCAGGATGTCGGCCTCGCCCTCGAAGGCGCAGATCTGCTTGAAATGAAGGGCCATGTCGGCGCCGTCGGCCATCATGTTTTCCAAGGCCATAGCGGCGGCATGGATTTTCTCCGCATGCCGGACAAACAGGCCGACGAATTCCTCTTCCTTGGGCATCAAGGCACGGAACAGACGGAAGAACATGGGGATGCCCCTGGGCAATTGCTGACGGACTCACCGCAGTGAGCGCCGCTTCAATAGCACATATGACATTTTCATGACACTAGGGACGTGGGTGTCGCCGGTACAGAAAGAACATGGGCGGATTGCCGGTGATGCATTTCTGCTCGTAGCGGCTGGCGGGCCAGTCGCCCGGCACCTGGGCGCGATCGGAGGTGGCCAGG
>JACQAD010000072.1 GCA_016195125.1 Magnetospirillum sp. | reverse complement strand
CGCCGCCGCCATCGCCGGCACCGCCGCCATCGCCCTCAGGGCCATGGGCCGCGCCGCTACCCTGGACGAGGCCGAGGGCATGGCCCTGGCCCTGTGGCGCGACCGGATCAAGGCCAAGGTGCCGGGGGCGGCGTGACCCGCCCCGCTCCCCGGCTGCTGATCTCGGCCGCCCACAAATCCTCGGGCAAGACCACGGTGACGGTGGGGCTGGCCGCCGCCCTGACCGCGCGGGGCCTGGCCGTCCAGCCCTTCAAGAAGGGGCCGGATTACATCGATCCGCTGTGGCTGGGCGCCGCCACCGGGCGGGCCTGCCGCAACCTCGACTTCCACACCCAGCCGCCCCACCTGATCCGCGCGACCTTCGAGCGGGTGTCGCGAGGCGCCGACATCAGCCTGATCGAGGGCAACAAGGGCCTTTACGACGGCGTCGATCTGGAGGGCGCCAATTCCTCGGCCATGCTGGCGCAATGGCTGGAGGCGCCGGTGGTCCTGGTGGTGGATTGCCAGGGCATGACCAGGGGGGTGGCGCCGCTGCTGATCGGCTATCAGGCCTTCGATCCCACTCTGAACATCGCCGGGGTGATCCTCAACAAGGTCAGCGGCCCCCGCCACGAGAAGAAGCTGCGCGACGTGGTCGCCCATTACACCCGCATCCCCGTGCTGGGCGCCGTCCATCGCGGCCCCGACATGGAGATCATGGAGCGCCATCTGGGCCTGGTTCCCGCCAACGAAGCCGAACAGGCCGCCGCCGCCATCGCCCGCCTGGCCGCTTGCGTGGGCCGTCAGGTGGATCTGGACGCCTTGCTGGAGCTGGCCCGGCAGGCACCGGCCACCGACGTGTTCCCCATGCGGGCCGAAGCCCGGCCCGCCACCGATCTGCGCATCGGCATCGCCCGCGACGCCGCCTTCGGCTTCTACTATCCCGATGATCTGGAGGCCCTGAGCGCCGCCGGCGCCGAACTGGTGCCCTTCGACACGCTTCGCGACCCGTCACTGCCCCCCGGCCTGGACGGATTATTCATCGGCGGCGGCTTTCCCGAGACCCAGGCCGCCGCCCTGGAAGCCAATGCCTCGCTGCGGGCCGAAATCCGCGAGAAGGGGCTGGCCGGCCTGCCCATCTACGCCGAATGCGGCGGCCTGATGTATCTGTCGCGTTCCATCATCTGGAAGGGCGAGCGGCACGACATGGTGGGGCTGCTGCCCGGCGACGCGGTCATGCACAAGGCGCCGCAGGGGCGGGGCTATGTGCGCCTGCGCGAGAGCGCCGACTTCCCCTGGCCGCGCCTGGAGGACGGCCCCGGCGTGATGCCCGCCCACGAATTCCATCACTCGCGCCTGGAAAATATCGAGGGCCTTCCCCGCTTTGCCTATCAGGTGGTCAGGGGCGCCGGCATCGCCGAGAAACAAGATGGGTTGATTGTCGCCAATACGCTCGCCACCTATGCCCACATGCGCAGCGTGGGCGCCAATCCATGGGCTCCACGCTTTGTCGCCTTCATCCGCTCCATCAAAGCAGGGCAGCCTTGACGAATTTTAATGTGGTTAGCCTTTACCCACTCTCCCGCCTGTGGAAGAGTGCCGGCCCATGATCACCATCCAGAACCTCACCCATATCTATCCCGGCGCGCGCAAGCTTCCGCCCCGCACCGCCATCGCCGATCTGTCCCTGGACGTGAAGGACGGTGAGTTCACCATCCTGTCCGGTCCCAACGGCAGCGGCAAGTCGACCCTGTTCCGCATCCTGTGCGGCCTCGCCCTGCCCAGTGCCGGCACGGTCACGGTGGCGGGCTTCGACCTGTTCGCCCAGCCCGCCAAGGTGCGCGAAGTGATGGGGGTGGTGTTTCAGAGCCCGGCCGTGGACAAGCACCTGTCCGTGGGCGAGAACCTGAAGATCCATGCAGACCTTTACGGCCTCAAGGGCGCCGATTTCGTTCGCCGCCGCGATGGCGCCCTAAGCTGGACCGATCTGGACGGCCGCCTCGACCACAAGGTCGACACCCTCTCGGGTGGCCTCGCCCGGCAGGTGGAACTGGCCAAGGTGCTGATGACCGATCCCAAGGTGCTGCTGCTGGACGAGCCCACCACCGGCCTCGACCCCATGTCGCGCCGCAATTTCCTGGCCGCCCTGCACAAGCTCCAGAAGGAGCGCGGCATGACCGTGCTGATGACCAGCCACGTCTTTTCCGAGGCCGACGACGTGGATCGCGTCGCCATCATGCGCGAGGGCAGGCTGCTGGCCCATGACACCCCCGCCGCACTGAAAGCCATGATCGGCACCGAGATGGTGGTGATTCAGTCCAAGGACACCGAAGGCCTGGCCGCCCGTCTGCGCACCGAGATGGGCCTGGCGGTGCGCTGCCTCGGCGACGAGGTCCGCCTGGAGGAGACCGAGAACGGCGACAGCCTGCCGCTGCTCGAGCGCATCCTCGAGCGCTACCGGCCGGACATCTTGTCCATTTCCATCAAGCAACCCGGCCTGGACGACGTCTTCATCCATGTCACCAGCAAGGCGGTCCCCGACCATGCCCTGGCCCTCGATCTGAAAAGGACCGGGACATGACCGGCCTCGTCCCCGTCGCCGCCTCCCTGGCCAAGCGCGAATTCACCCGCTTCATCCGTCAGCCCCAGCGCGTGGTCGGCACCGTGGCGCAGCCGCTGCTGTTCTGGCTGTTCCTGGGCGCCGGCTTCGGCGGCTCGTTCCGCCCGGCCGGCATGGAGAACGTCACCTATCTCGAGTATTTCTATCCCGGCGTCATGCTGATGATGATGCTGTTCGCCTCCATCTTCTCGTCCATCACCATCATCGAGGACCGCGACGCCGGTTTCCTCCAGGGTGTGCTGGTGGCGCCGGTGTCGCGGCTGGCCATCGTCCTGGGCAAGGTGCTGGGGGCGACCTCCATCGCCATGGTCCAGACCCTGATCTTCACCATCGCCTCGCCCTTCCTGGGCCTGCATCTGGGGGCCGGGTCGCTGGTCCTGCTGCTGCTGGGCTTCGTTCTGACCGGCATCGGCTTTTCCGCCCTGGGCTTCCTGCTGGCCTGGGGGATGAAGTCGACCTCGGCCTTCCACGCGGTGATGATGGTGTTCCTGATGCCGTTGTGGATGCTGTCGGGCGCCCTGTTCCCGCTGGGCAACGTGCCTCAGGCCATGAAGCTGGTCATGCTGGCCAATCCGGTCAGCCACGCCCTGATCATCATCCGGGCGCCGTTCTATTACGGCCCCTCGGTCCTGCTGGGCGACATCCACTATCTGACATCGCTTTCGGTCACCATCGCCTGGGCTCTCCTGTGTCTGGGCCTGTCCATGGCCCGGGTCAACAAGCGTGAAAAGGGGATCGCTACCGCCTGAGCCTCCCCCTCCCCCTAAGGTGAATGCCTCTTTCTTTATTCTCGTTCTTATGCACACTGTACATAGTCCGAAGTATTAGACCAGGGGGATGGGGAACATGGCCAAGGCACGTCTGGGGCTTCAATTCAGCATTGTGCTGATCATCGCCTTCGTGGTCGCCTGCCTGACCATCACGACCGCCACCAGCGTCTATTTCGCCAGCACCACCGCCGCCCATGACGGCGCCCGGCGCCTGTTCGCCGAGATCACCGCCCGCGTCGCCGACCGCATCAGCGACCAGATGGCCGGCATGGTCGATCTGGCCGGTCTGGGCGCCTCCCTGGAAGCCAGTTCGGTGGCGGTGGCCGGCGACGGCACCCGGCATCCGCTGGTGCCCTTCCTGATGCGGGCCCTGGAGCAGGATAGCGGCCTCTATTCCCTGTATGTGGGTCAGGCCGATGGCGGTTTTCTCCAGGCCATCGCCGTCAATGGCGACAACCGCATCCTCGCCACCTTCAAGGCCCCGCCCGCCACCAGACTGATTCTGCGCGCCGTCGCCCCCGATGCCGAGGGTGTGCGGCGGGAATGGTTCACCTTCTTCGCCGATGCCGCCACGGTGCTGGGCGCCAGCCGCATCGACACTCCCGATTACGACCCCCGCACCCGCTCGTGGTACAAGCAGGCGCTGGACCGCCCCGACACGATCCTGGCTGAACCCTTCGTGCTCAGCTCGCTGCAGACCCTGACCCTGGGAGCCTCGCGGGCCACCGGCCGCAACGGTGCGGTCTTCTGCGTCAATGTGACCCTGAAGGG
>JACQAD010000071.1 GCA_016195125.1 Magnetospirillum sp. | reverse complement strand
GCTGATGCAATGCGAGGGCGTGATCCGCCAGAAACTGGCGGATTGAGGCCCGCCCCCTATTCCCCGTCGGGCTCGAGGCTGGCGTCCACGTCAATGGGAACGCCGGGCTGCAGCTTCGAGGTGCGGATGGCCAGGGCGCTTTTCACGTGGCTGATATTAGGCGCGGCCGTCAGGCGCGTGGTCAGGAAGCGCTGGTAATCGTCCCAGTCATGGGCCACCACCTTCAGCAGGAAGTCGGTCTCGCCCGCCAGCATGTGGCACTCGCGGACCTCGGGCCAGCCCTTGACCAGTTCCTCGAATCCCTTCAGATCGGCCTCGGCCTGGCTGTTCAGTCCCACATGGGCGAAGACGGTGACGTTGAAGCCCAGGGCGCCGGGGTCGATCTCGGCATGGTAGCCCTTGACGTAGCCGGCATCCTCCAGCGCTCGCACCCGGCGCAGACAAGGCGGCGCCGAGATGCCGGCGCGCCTCGCCAATTCCACATTGGTCATGCGGCCATCGGCCTGCAGGTCCGCAAGGATGCGGCGATCGATGCGGTCAAGCTTGACCCGCTGCATAAGGGAACTCCAAAACTACTCAGGTTTGCGAAATTATATTACTCGGGCCGGGCCAGCAAGCCCGACGTTGCCCCCGATGCCAGGAATCTGCCAATGCCTTGGCCCAATGGCAAATTCCATCAATTTCCACAGAGAAACTAAGAGTTAATATCGTTATTACCCTTGGGTATGGGGGCGTGCTTATAATCATTCCACCTTGCACAGCCCAAAAAAGCAGACTAGATTTGTCGGCCTCATTCTTCACCAAGCCCTGCATGGGAGCCGCACCAATGTCCGACGCGATTCAGAACCCGACCTCTCTGGTTACCAAGGCCGCCCCCGACTTCACCGCCCCGGCCGTGATGCCCGACAACGAGATCAATCCGTCGTTCAACCTGAAATCCTATCTGGGCGGCTCCTACGGCGTCGTCTTCTTCTATCCGCTGGACTTCACCTTCGTCTGCCCGTCGGAAATCCTGGCCCACGACCACCGGGTCAAGGCCTTCGCCGAGCGCAACACCAAGGTCATCGCCGTCAGCGTCGATTCCCACTTCACCCATCTGGCCTGGAAGAACACTCCCGTCGACAAGGGCGGCCTGGGCAATGTCCAGTTCCCCATGGTGGCCGATCTGACCAAGGACATCGCCAAGTCCTACGGCGTGCTGCTGCCCGGCGGCGTGGCGCTGCGCGGCACCTTCATCATCGACAAGAACGGCGTGGTGCAGTCCGCCCATGTCAACAACCTGCCGCTCGGCCGCAACGTCGACGAGGCTCTGCGCCTGATCGACGCGCTGCAATTCTCGGAAGAGCATGGCGAGGTCTGCCCCGCCGGCTGGAACAAGGGCAAGGCCGGCATGAAGGCGAACCCGGCCGGCGTCGCCGAATACCTGTCCAAGCACGCCTCCGAGCTGTAAGACTTTTGTCAGCTTGATGGGGCGCGCCGCTTGCCAGCGGCGCGCCCCATCCTTATGCTGTACTGCAATAAACATTCCATAAACCGGGAAGCATCCGATGGCGCATCATCACTCCAAGGTTCTGATTCTGGGCTCCGGGCCGGCGGGCTGCACCGCCGCCATCTATGCGGCGCGCGCCAATCTCGAACCCATGCTGGTGGCCGGATTGCAGCCGGGCGGTCAGCTGACCATCACCACCGATGTCGAGAACTATCCCGGTTTCGCCGAGGCGATCCAGGGCCCCTGGCTGATGGAGCAGATGCAGGCCCAGGCCGAGCATGTGGGCACCCGTTTCATGGACGACACCATCGTCTCGGTGGACCTGAGCAAGCGCCCCTTCACCGCCATCGGCGATTCCGGCGACACCTATACCGGCGACACCCTGGTCATCTGCACCGGCGCCACCGCCCGCTGGCTGGGCATCGAGTCCGAGAAGAGGTTCTCGGGCTTCGGCGTGTCGGCCTGCGCCACCTGCGACGGCTTCTTCTTCCGCGGCAAGGAAGTCGCCGTGATCGGCGGCGGCAATTCGGCGGTGGAGGAATCCATCTATCTGGCCGGCATCGCCTCGAAGGTCACCCTGATCCATCGCCGTGACAGCCTGCGCGCCGAAAAGATCGCCCAGGACCGCCTGTTCGCCAATCCCAAGGTCCACGTGGCCTGGGACAGCGTCATCGACGAGATCGTCGGCGACAGCAATCCCCCCGGCGTCACCGGCGTGCGCCTGAAGAACGTCAAGACCGGGGCGCTGTCGCTGCTGCCCGTGGACGGCGTCTTCATCGCCATCGGCCACACCCCCAACACCGACCTGTTCAAGGGGGCGCTGACCATGGATGACGAGGGATACCTGGTGACCGTACCGGGCTCGACCGCCACCAACATTCCCGGCGTGTTCGCCGCCGGCGACGTTCAGGACAAGATCTACCGCCAGGCGGTGACCGCCGCCGGTACCGGCTGCATGGCCGCCCTGGAGGCTGAACGCTTCCTAGCCGCGCATGGACACAACGGCTGAGTTGGGGCACAGTAGCCGGCAAGGATTGGGAAAGGCGGAAACTATAATCCGCCAGTGGGGAGGAGACCGGTCATTACCATGGACTGGGACAAGCTGAGGGTTTTTCACGCCGTTGCCGAGGCCGGCAGCTTTACCCATGCGGGTGAAGTGCTCAACCTCAGCCAATCGGCCGTCAGCCGCCAGATCAGCGCGCTGGAGGAGAGCCTTAATCTGCCGCTGTTCCATCGCCATGCCCGCGGCCTGATCCTGACCGAACAGGGCGAATTGCTCTACAAGACCGCCCGCGACGTCTTTTCCAAGCTGGCCATGACCGAGGCGCTGCTGACCGAAAGCCGCGAGCGCCCTCAGGGCCCCTTGAAGATCACCACCACCGTCGCTTTCGGCTCGCTGTGGCTGACGCCGCGAATCAAGGATTTCCTCGATCTGTACCCCGATATCGCCGTGACCATGGTGCTGTTCGACGGCGAGCTGGATCTGGCCATGCGCGAGGCCGACGTGGCCATCCGTATGATGCCGCCGCGCCAGCCCGATCTGGTCCAGCGCCACCTGCTGTCCATGAATTACGCGGTGTTCGCCTCGCCCGATTATCTGGCCAAGCACGGAACGCCCAAATCCCCCGACGACCTCGACAGCCACCGCATCATCGTCTACGGCGACGACGCGCGGGTATCGGCCCCGGTCTCCAACGTCAACTGGCTGCTGGAAGCGGGCGCCTCGCCCGACCGCCCGCGCAAACCGGCCCTGGAGGTCAACAACATCTACGGCATCTACCGCGCCGTCAAAAGCGGCCTCGGCATCGCCGCCATGCCCGAATACCTCAGTGGTGAGGCGGAAAATCTGGTCCACATCCTGCCCGAGCTGAAGGGCCCCAAGATCGACGCCTATTTCGTCTATCCCGAGGAATTGCGTCACTCCAAGCGCATCACGGTGTTCCGCGACTTCCTGCTGTCCAAGATCGCCGAATCCGCCTGAGTCTCTCACCGGGCGCCGGCCCAACAGAGTCGTTCAATCCCGCCGGAAAGTGCTCTATAGTGCGGGCCTTCTGGTTTCATCCGTTGGTGAACAAGCCTCCATGCGCCACTTTCTCGTGCTCGATCGTTCCCCGCTGGCCCTGGTCCTGGCGGCCGTCCTGGCGGTCGGCCTCGGTGCCTGCGCCGATAAAAAGCCCGAGTATGTGGAGCGGC
>JACQAD010000070.1 GCA_016195125.1 Magnetospirillum sp. | reverse complement strand
CAGATGCTGGAGACCGGCGATTTCATCCGCATCCAGTTCCAGTCCGAAATGCGGGCCAAGAAGCCGGTGGGGGCCTATTGGCTGCAGGCCGCCAGCGTCAGCCTGTTCGCCGACAAGGCGACGCGCGAGACCTGGCCCTATCGCCTGCCCTCTTCGCTGGCGGCGTGGTCGGCGGCGCTGATGGCCTTCGCCTTCGGGCAATATCTGTTCGGACGGCAGGTGGCGCTGCTGGGCGCCGCCCTGCTGGCCTCGTCGCTGATGCTGGTCTCCGAGGCCCATCAGGCCAAGACCGATGCCATCATGCTGGCCAGCGCCATGGCCGCCCAGGGCGCGCTGGCCCGCTTCTACATGGGAGCCAAGGGCAAGGCGGCGGTGCCGGGCGCAGGCGTCGCGCTGGTCTTCTGGATCGCCATCGGCGTGTCCATCCTGCTCAAGGGGCCGGTCATTCCGGCCATCGTCTTGCTCACCATCCTGGCGCTGGGCGTCGCCGACCGGCAATGGGCCTGGCTGGTGGGCCTCAGGCCGTTCACCGGATTGATCGTCGCCGCCGCCATCGCCGCACCGTGGTTCGTGGCCATCTCCCAGGCCACCGGCGGCGCCTTCGTCGGCGAAGCGGTCAAGGGTGATCTGCTGCCCAAGCTGCTGGGCGCCCAGGAAAGCCATGGCGGCTGGCCCGGCACCTATCTGGCCCTGGCGGCCGTCACCCTGTGGCCGGGCTCGTTGCTGCTGTGGCCCAGTCTGGCCGCCGCCTGGAAGGTCCGGGTTCAGCCCGAGATCCGCTTCTGCCTGGCCTGGATCATCCCGGCCTGGGTGATGTTCGAGATCGTGCCCACCAAGCTGCCGCATTACGTCCTGCCCACCTTCCCGGCCATCGCCCTGCTGATGGCGGTGGCGGTGCTGGGCCGCGCTCCCCATCTGACCTCGCGCGGCGCCAAGATCTGGTATGGGCTGTGGTGCCTGATCGGCCTTGCCCTGGCCGCCGCCGTGGTGATCGCCCCCCAGCAATTCGCCCCGGACTTCCCGCTGATGAGCCTGCCCTCGGCCCTGATGGTGGCGGGCACGTCCCTGGTCGCCGGCGGACTGGCGTTCAAGGAGCGGATGCGTCCCGCCGCCCTGGCCCTGATCCTGTGCGCCCTGACCTCGTTCCAGGTGGTGTTCGAAGGCGTGCTGCCCGGCCTGGACTATCTGTTCGTCAGCCGCCAGACCGCCCAATTGGTGGCCGAGCGCCCCCATCGGGGTCCGGTGGTGGTGGCCGGCTATGCCGAGCCCAGCCTGGTCTTCTACCTGGGCACCGACACGGTGCTGGCCGACGGCGCGCGGGCCGCCCAGCATTTGCTGAACGGCCCCGCCGCCCTGTCCCTGGTCTCCGACCGCGAGGAACAGCAATTCTTCGCCGCTGCCGCCGCCTCCGGGGTCAAGCCGGTAGTGGTGGGCGTAATCAAGGGCTTCAACTATTCCCGCGGCAAGAAGGTGACCCTCACCGCCTATGCCGTGGAAGGCAGCACGCCATGAGGGCGCTGGACGCGTTGGTGCGGCTGTGGGAACAGGCCGGCGACCGGATCACCCTGATCTGGGAGGAACTGGCCGGGTTCCGCAGCTTCACCGCCGGACAGGCCGCCCGCACCGCGCGCCATCCGCGCCGGTGGGCGACGCTCTATTGCACCCTGGTCATCGTGCTGGGCTATTTCGCGTTCGACCGCCCGCTGGCCGGGTGGGCCAAGGCCCATGTCACCGGCGAGGCCGAGGGCTTCTGGAAGATCGTCACCAATCTCGGCCTGGGCGGCGTGTGGCTGGTGCCGTCGGGGCTTCTCGCCCTGGGGCTGATCCTGTCGTCGCTGGCGGCGTCCAATCTGGCGGAGAAGGCGCGGCTGCGGGCCTTGGCCTGGGTGCCGGGCTTCCTGTTTCTGGCGGTGGCGCTTTCGGGCATCGCCAACACCATCATCAAGGTTCTGATCGGCCGCACCCGCCCGGTGCTGCTGTTCGAGAAGGGTCTTTACGGCTTCGAGCCGCTGACCCGGGCCTATGCCACCAATTCCTTCCCGTCGGGCCATTCCCAGGCCGCCTTCGCCGCCATGATGGCCCTGACCCTGATCTTTCCCCGCTACGACATCGCCTTCATCGCCGTCGCCGTGCTGGTGGCCGCCAGCCGGGTGCTGACCAGCGTGCACTTCCTGTCGGACGCGGTGATGGGGGCCTGGCTGGGGGCCATGGTCACCCTGGCTCTGCATTCCCTGCTCAAGCGCAAGGGCATCGACGTGCGGGTCCGGCCCCAGCGTGATCGGAAACTGGCCGAGTAGAGGCTCAGCCCGGCCCGTATTCCGCCATGCAATTGGGAGTCTCCCACACCCGCATGGCGACCAGACGGGCGGTGGATTCCGACCGCCGGGTCACCGGCTCGGACAGCACCTCGAACCAATGCTTGGCCAGGCACTCGGCGGTGGGCTGGAACGGCACCACGTAGAGCTTGGTGCCCATCTTGGTATTGCTGGTAAGTGCCGCGCCCTTGGTCGCCACCTCGGCCCGGATCGCCTCGATCCAGGCGGTCCCGCCGCCCTCGGGCGCGAACAGGGCCAGCAGCTCGGCATCGGCCGCCGCCGCGATGAAGCCGTGATCGCAGGGCGCGTCGATGAGCCGCATCATCTCGTCCTTGAGAAAGCCGAAATCCACCACCATGTCGGTCTGCTCGCCCGAATCATGGAGGTGGCTGGCCTCGCACTCGGCCTCGACCACATAGCGGTGGCCGTGCAGGTTCCGGCATTTGGAGCCGTGGGTCATGATGCGGTGGCCGGCATCGATCTCGATACGGCGGCGGACGCGGTAGGTGGACATCAGGGAATTCCCAGCAATTTGTGGGTCTGCAAGCTGAGCCGCCAGCGGGGCCGAGTCAAGCATCGGGCGATGGCCGCCTCGGTATTCGCGGCGCGGTCGGCTCCATCCATGGGCTGGAGCAGGAAATGATCGAAGGCCAGAGACTCGAAATCCTCGGGCGCGGAGCCGTCCTGGGGAAAGACCAGCTTCAACTCGTCGCCCTCGGTCACCACCAGTTCCGTCCCGGCCTTGGGGCTGACGCAGACCCAGTCGATGCCCTCGGGCAGGGGAAGAGTGCCGTTGGTCTCGATGGCGATGGTGAAGCCCCGTCCATGCAGGGAATCGATCAGCGCCCGATCCAGCTGCAGGGCGGGCTCGCCGCCGGTGACCACCACGTAGCGGGTGGCGCCGCCGACATTCACAACCGCCTCGACCAGACTTTCGGCGTCCTGATACTTGTCGCCGCCGACGAAATCGGTGTCGCAGAAGCGGCAGGTCGCCGTCGCGCGGTCGGCCTCGCGGCCGCTCCACAGATTGCAGCCGGCAAAGCGCAGGAACACGGCGGCACGGCCGGTCTGGACGCCTTCGCCCTGGAGCGAATGGAAGATTTCACGGACGGCGTAGGGCACCCTAATGATCCGAGCCGTGCAGGATCTGGTCGGTGATGCCGGTCTCGTAATCCAGGCCCGTCGGGGTCAGCGTCACCGCCATGGGGAAGCTGGCGCGGATCAGGCCCTTGCGCTCCAGCACCGTCCACACCGACGGATTGGACAGCCCGGTGGCGTCCTTGGACAGCACTACCTTATGGCCCACATGGAAGTGGTTGCCGTGGGGATGGGGCAGGGCCGACAGGAAGACCTCGCCACTCTCCATCCTGGTGGCGGTCTCGGGATGGCGGGCCAGTTCCTGGAACAGGACCAGGGTCTTCATCTGCAGCGGATTGAGCTTGAGCGGATTGGTCTTGGGCGGCATGGGAGATCGTCCTGGGGAAAAGCGCGGGGGCGGCATCATGGCACCGCCGACCCTTGGATTCCAAGTCCGGTTTCCCTGAGCGGCAATCCCGGCTACAAAGGCGGCCATGCGCACGCCCCTTCACATCCTCACCAGCGTCTTCGGCTTCCCCGCGTTCCGTGGTCACCAGCAAGAGGTGATCGAGCATGTGGTGGCCGGCGGCGACGCCATGGTCCTGATGCCCACCGGCGCCGGCAAGTCGCTGTGCTACCAGGTGCCGGCGCTGTGCCGCGACGGCGTCGCCGTGGTGGTCTCGCCCCTGATCGCCCTGATGCAGAATCAGGTCGAGGCCCTGAACCAGCTGGGAGTGCGCGCCGCCGCCCTGAACTCGGCGCGCAGCTTCGACGAGGTCGAGTTGATCGAACGCCGCCTGGAGGCGGGCGAGCTGGACCTGATCTACGTGGCGCCCGAGCGGTTGGTGCTGCCCGGCTTCCTCTCCCTGCTGGAGCGCTGCCGCCTCGCCCTGTTCGCCATCGACGAGGCCCATTGCGTCAGCCAGTGGGGCCACGATTTCCGCCCCGAATACCTGCAGCTGGCCCTGCTGCACGAGCGCTTTCCCGCCATTCCGCGCATCGCCCTGACCGCCACCGCCGACGGCCCCACCCGCAAGGACATCATCGAGCGCCTGAACCTGGGCGAGGGCCGGGTGTTCGTGGCCGGGTTCGACCGCCCCAACATCCGCTACCGGGTGGCCCTGAAGAACAACCCCAAGGACCAGCTGCTGCGCTTTCTCGAGGCCGAGCACACCGGTGAATCCGGCATCGTCTATTGCCTGTCGCGGGCCAAGGTCGAGGAAACCGCCGCCTGGCTGAACGCCAAGGGCTATGCCGCGCTGCCCTACCATGCGGGCCTGGACCAGGGCGTGCGGGCCGCCAATCAGGAGCGCTTCCTGCGCGAAGAGGGGATCGTCATGGCGGCGACCATCGCCTTCGGCATGGGCCTCGACAAGCCCGATGTCCGCTTCGTCGCCCATCTCGACCTGCGCATGGCCTCCGACGCCTGGATGGCCTATGGCCTGGAGGACGTGGGCAAGCTGAGCCAGTTCATCGCCTCCAGCCAAGCCTCGGAGGCGCAGAAACGGGTCGAGCGCGGCAAGCTCAACGCGCTGCTGGGCTTTTGCGAGACCACCCGCTGCCGCCGTCAGGTGCTGCTGGAATATTTCGGAGAAACCGGCGCCCCGCCCTGCGGCAATTGCGACACCTGCCTGGAACCGGTGGCCAAGTTCGACGGCACCGAACTGGCGCGAAAGGCGCTCAGCTGCGTCTACCGCACCGGCGAAAGCTTCGGCGCCGGCCATGTCATCGACGTGCTGCTGGGCCGCGACAACGAAAAGGTCCAGCGCTTCGGCCATAACAACCTCAGCACTTTCGGCATCGGCACCGAACTGGCCGCCGATCAATGGCGCTCGGTGCTGCGCCAGCTGGTGGCCGCAGGCCTGCTCAGCATCGATGTCGAGGGCCATGGCGCCTTCAAACTGACCGAATCCTGCCGCCCGGTGCTGCGCGGCGAGGTCAAGGTCGACCTCCGCCGCGACCCCCTGCCCGCCAAGGGCAAGTCCAGGAAGGAATCAGGCAAGAAGACCGCCACCCCGCTGTCCGAGCCCGGCGACGAGGCCCTGTTCCAGCATCTGCGCGCCACCCGCATGGCCCTGGCCAAGGCCCAGGGCGTGCCGCCCTACGTCATCCTCCACGATTCCACCCTGATCGAAATCGCCCGCCGCCGCCCCAGCCGCCCCCACCACCTGGAAGGCATCCCCGGCCTGGGCGACAGCAAACGCGACCGCTACGGCGACCTTTTGCTGGCGGCGGTCATGGAATTCGAAGCGGCGGAATAGGGGGGGGATTCCTGAACGTCTATAGCGCTCAAGCGTTAAAAAACACTTCAGTATTGATAAAGTGATCACCGTCGTTTTAATCGGATTTCTGGTCGCGCCCACCCGTGTAGGTCCGGCTATCGAGGTTAGCGGCGGTGCCGCGCGTCGATTTATGGACAACGGATTCCAAGTAGCCCTCGCCCTCAGCCTCCGCGCGCTTGATGAAGGTCTGCACAATCGCCCGCGTCATGTTCTCGACGCTGTAGCCGGTTTGCTCGGCTGCCAACTCGAACGCGGCCTGATAGACGCGCACGAGCAATTCGGCACCGCTCTCGCTGCCCGTTAGAACACGGAAAGATGCCTGTCCAACTTGAACGATCAAACTCGGCTCGACGCGCAGCATTCCGCCCATCGACCTGTGACCGCGCAACGTGTTGCCGACAAGGGAGTGTGAGTAGAGTTCGCCGCCGGGATAGGCCATGCGCAATTGCCGCATCTGCTCCGCGAGACGTTTTCCGCCACTGCTGTTTAGCGTACCCGTCTTTGATTTGATCTGATGCAATCTGAGACAATCGCCGTCGAAGAGTGGAGGCTGCACGACATCTGCACCCGGAAAGGGGTTCAAGGTAAAGTCAAGGATCTCCGCGTTGTCGGCGCGCGGCTCAGGATTCCGTACGTTGCCACGCATTCGTCCAATGACTTCCTCATGCAGGTGACCCATAAGACCTTCAAGGATCATAAGCGCCTTATGCGTCACGGTCGCACTGATTGCCTGCTTGAAGTCCCCCTCACACAGAAGGGCTTGGTTCGCGGCCAAGAGGTAGGGATCGAGCACATCGCCCGGATTCCGACCAACTTCGATGTCAGCAGCAGTCTTGGGCAGGTCGGCGACAATCTGAACGACTTTCGTCGTTACCCATTCAAGAACGGTATCAGGGGAATCGAATGCTCGAATCAACTGCGCACGGCGGGAAAGGTTATCCGCATGCATCTGCCGTGCGGAGTTGGGAATATTTGCGGAGCGCAGCATTCCGTCGAACAGCGTAACGAGATCGGCCAATTCAAGGTCGGCCGCCGCGGCCGCCGGCTTGTCTTTCATTTCTGCTGGCGGTGTGATTGCGAGTTTGAGGTCACTCAAGACTCTCTCGCAGAACGAGAATGCGCTTGGAAAGGCAACGGGAAGGACTGATTGCTGCGCCCGAACAAATTCCCTCTTCATTTCCTCTGAGAGGCGGTGAATTGGGTGACGCTGTGGAAAGAACTGCAACTGGACCGTCATGCAGCTTTCTTCCCCGCGCCCTTATTCCGAGCCGAGGCACGAAGGCGCCCAACCGCTAACTCGATCATCTTCTCGACGTTAGGCTGCGTGCCCTTCTTCTTCGACAACTCCTTCTCGTGCGCGAGGATGGCCCTGCCGATCGCCGACCCGAGATGCACAGGCACAGCATTGCCGATTTGCATGTACTGGGTATTCATCGCACCAGTAAAAATCCAGTCGGGCGGGAAGCCTTGAAGGGCTGCGGCCTCATGAACCGAGATCGGTCGCGATTCAGACGGGTGGCAGAGAGCGCTTCCTTTGCGGTTCGCGCGACCCGTGATGGTCGGTGACGGTCGATTCCAAGAGAGACGACGATAGAAGCCTGTCTTGCCCCCCCCAGCCTGAAACGAACCACCAAGAGCCTCCTCCTGCAAATCGCGCGGCAAATCGCGCCAATTGCCGCCCTCGGGCACGAGATCGAAGTAGCGACGCACTGGGTCAGTGTAAGCCGAGTGCGGGCCAGGCTCGGCCTGCAGGTGTGCTATGGCATCGCCGACGGTCGCGAACGGCTGCCCTTCGATCCCATGTGTCGCGGAAGGCATGACGGGCGGCGGGTGGTTACGCGAGCCGAGCATGACGAAGCGAAGGCGATGCTGTGACGCGCCATAGTCGGCGGCATCGACGACGGCAAACGAGATGTGATAGCCGAGCGAGCGGGCATCCTGCGCAATCTGCCTGATCGCGCTGCCCGACATTTCCTCCTCTGTCAGCGGCAGAACTCCGTCGATCTCACGATTCAAGTTACCGTTATACTGCTTGAGGCTCCAGTGCTTGCCCGGTCGCTCAGAGATCGGACGATGCTTGAGTGCGGCAGTTGTAAGGTTCGCGACGTTTTCGAGCACGAAGTATCGCGGAGAGATTTCGGCAATCAGGCGAAAGTATTCGTAGATCAGATTCCCGCGGGGATCGTTCAACGCCGCACGCTTGCCACCTGAGGAAAACGATTGGCATGGTGGCCCGCCGACCATCATATATACCTCGCCGTCGATTCCCCTGTGAGCGCGCAAGGCCGAACCAGTAAGGTGCGAGACATCCCCTTCGATAAGGTCGAGGGAGGGACGGTTTGCGCGGATGGTTTCGCAGAATCGACGGTCGATCTCGTTGGCAAGCGTTGGGCGCAGCCCGACAGCCTCTAGGCCGAGGTCGAAGCCCATTGCCCCTGTAAAGAAAGACCAAACCTCTCTGCCGCTCACTGCCACCTCCTAATTCGTCTTTGAATCTGCGGTGAGAACGTTGAGGGAACGCATCTGCTGCTTGATCTTCCCAAAACTAGCCCGGAAGGCGCTCGATTGTCCAGATTTCGATGTGCCACCGCTGTCCGTTGACGGCACACAGCGCACCAGAAGTGTGGTCTCAGGCTCCCCCCAATCAGCTCCTGAGCCCCGGCGCCTCATGCCCGGTGCGGGCCACGTATTCGGTGTAGCCGCCGCTGTACTGGTGGATTCCGTCCGGGGTCAGTTCCAGCACCCGGTTGGACAGGGCCGCCAGGAAGTGGCGGTCGTGGGAGACGAACAGCATGGTGCCTTCATAGGCGGCCAGGGCGGTGATCAGCATTTCCTTGGTGTCGAGATCGAGGTGGTTGGTGGGCTCGTCCAGCACCAGGAAATTGGGCGGATTGTAGAGCATGGTCGCCATCACCAGCCGGGCCTTCTCGCCGCCCGACAGGACGCGGCATTTCTTTTCCACGTCGTCGCCGGAAAAGCCGAAACAGCCGGCCAGGGTCCGCAGCGAGCCCTGGTTGGCCTGGGGGAAGGAGCTTTCCAGGGATTCGAACACGGTGGCGTCGCCATCGAGCACTTCCATGGCGTGCTGGGAGAAATAGCCCAGGCGGACGCTGCCGCCGATTGCGACGCTGCCGGTATCGGGCTCGGCATTGCCCGTCACCAGCTTCAGCAGGGTCGATTTGCCGGCGCCGTTGACGCCCATGACGCACCAGCGTTCCTTGCGGCGGATCTTGAGATCGAGCCCCTCATAGATGATCCGGCTGCCATAGGCCTTGTGCACGTTCTTGAGGGCGACCACATCCTCGCCGGAGCGCGGCGGCGTGGGGAAGTCGAACGACACCACCTGACGGCGCTTGGGCGGCTCGAAGCGTTCGATTTTGTCCAGCTTCTTCACCCGGCTCTGCACCTGGGCGGCGTGGGACGCCCGGGCCTTGAAGCGCTCGATGAACTTGATCTCCTTGGCCAGCATGGCCTGCTGGCGTTCGAACTGGGCCTGCTGCTGCTTCTCGTTCAAGGCTCGCTGGCGCTCGTAGAATTCGTAATCGCCGGAATAGGTGGTCAGCGAGCCGCAATCGATCTCGACGATCTTGGTGACGATGCGGTTGAGGAACTCGCGGTCGTGCGACGTCATCAGCAGACCGCCCTCGTAGCCCTTGAGGAAGTCCTCGAGCCAGATCAGGCTTTCCAGATCCAGATGGTTGCTGGGCTCGTCGAGGAGCATGGCGTCGGGCCGCATGAGCAGGATGCGCCCCAGCGCCACCCGCATCTTCCAGCCGCCCGACAGCGCGCCCACGTCCCCATCCATCATCTCCTGGCTGAAGCTGAGCCCGGCCAGGACTTCGCGGGCCCGTCCCTCCAATTCGTAGCCGCCCAATTCCTCGAAGCGGGCCTGGACCTCGCCGTAGCGCTCGATGATGGCGTCCATGTCGTCGCGGTCGGGGTCGCACATGGCCGCTTCGAGCTCGGCCAGTTCCGCCGACACGGTACTGACCGGCCCGGCCCCGTTCATCACTTCCGCGACGGCGCTGCGCCCGGACATTTCGCCGACATCCTGATTGAAATAGCCGATGGAGACCTGCTTCTCGATGGAGACCTGGCCGGTATCCGGCACCTCTTCGCCGGTGATCATCCGAAACAGCGTGGTCTTGCCGGCGCCGTTGGGGCCGACAAGGCCGTGTGGTTCGCCCCTTATGCCACAGGAAACGCGCCGCTACAGCCCCGTTAGCCGCGCGGCCCCCGGCCCCAATCGCCGGCCAGGGCCTGCACCACCGCCAGGGCGGCGATGGCGGCGGTTTCGGCCCTGAGGATGCGTGGCCCCAGGCCGACGGCGCGGGTGAAGGGCTTGGCGGCGAGCAGGCGCCGCTCCTCGTCGTCGAAGCCGCCTTCGGGGCCCACCAGCAGGGCCAGCTTGGCCGCGCCCAGACCCCTTAATCCCTCTGCCAGGGGCAGGCCGCCACCGCTTTCGTCGAGAAACAGCAGCACCCGGTCCTCGGGCCAGGCGGCCAGAACCTTGTCGAGGGGGGCGGGCTCGGCCAGTTCGGGAACGGAGAGGCGCTCGCATTGCTCGGCGGCCTCGGCCAGATGGGCGCCAAGCCGCGCGGTATTGACCCGCCCGGCATTGGTGCGCCGGGTGAACACCGGGATCAGCCGCGACACCCCCAGCTCGGCGGCCTTCTCCGCCACCAGATCGGTACGGTCCTTCTTCAGGGGCGCCGCCAGCAGCCACAGATCGGGCTCGGCCGCCTGGGGCCGGGTCCGGCGCTCGGGCACCAGGGCGGCGCCGGCCTTGGCCAAACCAGCGCCGATTAGAAACGAAGCCGAATCCGGCGGAGAACATAATCAGAGCCTTCGAAAAGAATTTCGAGACGGTACCCGCTCGGGGTCCTGG
>JACQAD010000069.1 GCA_016195125.1 Magnetospirillum sp. | reverse complement strand
GCCCTGCGGGAATCCGAGCAACGCCTGCGGGCCATTGCCGCCAATGTGCCCGGCATGGTGTTCCAGCGGGTGCTGCGCCCCGACGGCAGCCTGGAATTTTCCTATGTCAGCGAGGGCTGCCGGACGGTGCTCGGCGTCAGTGCCGAGGAACTGATGTCCCAGCCACAGACCTTCCTGACCATGCTGCCCGAGGATGAGCGCCTGGGCTTCCTGGCCGGACTGGGCCGCTCGGCCCGCACCATGGAACCCTTCGACGAGGAAATGGCGGTGCCCGGCCCCGACGGCAAGCGCCGCTGGCTGCGCGGCCAGTCCCGCCCCACATTGCGCGACGGCGGCGATGTGGTCTGGGATGGCGTCATGCTCGACGTCACCGACCGCAAACAGGCGGAGCAACGCCTGTCCTTCCTGGCCTATTTCGATCCCCTGACCCGGCTGCCCAACCGCGCCGCCTTCGTCGAGCGCTTCGCCGCCGCCCGCGAAGCCGCCGCCCGGGATCAGAGCATGCTGGCCGTGGCCAGTATCGGCATCGACCGCCTGGGTATCATCAACGGCACCATGGGCCATGCCATCGGTGATCAGGTCATGATGGCCGCCACCGACCTGATGCAGGCCGCGTTGTCGCCCAACGACGTGCTGGCGCGGGCCTCGGGCGACCGCTTCCTGGTGCTGATCACCGGCCTGGGGTCCAAGCGCGAAGCCATGGAGGCCCTGGAGCGCCTGCACGCCTCATCCCAGGCGACCGTCTCGGCGGCAGGGCAGGATTTTGACGTTTCCACCGCCATGGGCGCCGCTATTTTTCCCCGCGACGGCGACGAATGCGAAACCCTGATCAGAAACGCCGACGCCGCCCTGCAATTGGCCAAGGACCAGGGGCCGGCCTCGCTGCAGGTCTTCACCAAGGAAATCAGCACGCGCGCCGCCAAGACCCTGTCACTGCAAAACCGCCTGCGCCGGGCCGTGGACAATGGTGAGCTGACCTCTCATTACCAACCGCAGGTCGATCTGTTCGCCGGCGAAGTGGTGGGCATGGAGGCGTTGGTGCGCTGGAACAGCCCGGATCTGGGCATGGTCTCGCCCGCCGACTTCATTCCCGTGGCCGAGGAATCCGGCCTGATCGACGGCGTTTGTGAATTCATGCTGTGGGAATGCACCCGCCAGAACAAGGAATGGCAGGACATGGGACTGCCCGCCATTCCGGTGGCGGTCAACGTCTCGGGCCGGCAGTTCCAGTATGCGCGACGCCTGCTCTCGGCCTGCGAGCAGGCCCTGGCAGATAACGGCCTGTCCAGCCGCTGGCTCGAGGTGGAACTGACCGAAAGCTCGGCCATGCGCGACGCCGACAATGCCATTGCCGTGGTCAATCAGTTGAAGGACATGGGCATCGCCTGCGCCATTGACGATTTCGGCACCGGCTATTCCTCGCTGTCGGTCCTCAAGCGCTTCCCCATTTCCAAATTGAAGATCGACCGCTCCTTCGTTCTGGACGTCACCACCGATCCCAACGACGCCGCCATCGTCGACGCCATCGTCGCCATGGCCCGCGCCCTCAAGCTCAAGGTGGTGGCCGAGGGCGTGGAAAATCAGGAGCACCTGGATTTCCTCAGAAAGCTGGGCTGCGATCAGATTCAAGGCTACTTCTTCAGCCGCCCCCTGCCCGCCGAGGGCATGCGCAATCTGCTGGTCGAAGGCCGCCGCCTCGACCTTTCCGCCCCAAGACGCCAGAGCGTCACCGCCTGATTTTTCAATAGGTTGAAACAGGCATCCTAAACTTTTCCATGAACGGCCAACATTGGCAGTTGACGGAATCCGTCGTTTCGGCCTAATCATTTCGCATGGGATTGGGTCAATTGATTTCGTCGAAACCGGGCCATGAAAGACCACGTCGAAACCGCCGCCGCCAATACGGTCAAGCATTCCTATACCATCCCCTGCGCCAGCGCTTTCCGCGATGCCGTGGACAAGCTGGCCTTGCGCCGCCGCGTCAATGTGGGTGACATCGCCCGCTCGGTATTGCTGGTGGTGGCGCCCGAAATCGTCGCCGCCTGTCCCGATCCCGGCGAGCCCGAGCCCGACGACCGCGAGACGGTGATCCTCAAATCCGGCCCGGCCGAGGGACGTCCCTGGCGCCGCAAGCCGCGCCTGCAGGTCCGCATGGCGCCCGGCTATAGCGTCGAGGCCATCCGCAAGGCCCTGGGCATGGCCCTCTCCATGGCCGAGGGTGAACTCCGCCTGCGCATCGACCAGCCCGGCGAAGAGCCGCCGCCGCCGCCGCCCCGGAAGGAAGAGGCCGACACCGCCTATCCCAAGGTCGAGCGCCGGCGCGGCGTCCGCGAGCAATCCCACAAGCTGGCGGCGGTCAGCGAGGAGATCGACCGTCTGCGCGCCATCATCAACGTCCTGGCCTTCGAGCCGCTGCCCGACGGGGTGGTGACCCGCGCCGACGCCCTTTACGTCCTGGGCTTTCCTCCGGGAGACGATCCCGACCGCCGCACGGTACGCGCCAAGTTCCGCATGCTGGCCACCATCCACCATCCCGACAGCAATCACGGCAACCATCACCGCATGAGCCAGCTCAATCAGGCCATGGAAGTGCTGCGCGACGAATAGCCCCCTTTCTTGACGTCCGGCTCCTTCCCATATGCCTGAACAGTGCAGGCATATGGGAGCTTCGCCATGATCCCGACCACCGAAATCGCCCTTCCGGTCACCCAGCCCCAGGTCATCCGCTCGGTCAGCGCCGCCGATGTCCTGTCCTGGCTGGCGGCGGGCTGGAGCGACACAAGGCGGGCCAGCCCGCTCAGCCTGGCCTATGGCGGCGCCTTCGTCATCGCCGGGCTGGCCATTACCGGCGGGCTGGCGCTGGCCGGCTGGGTCTACCTCATCACCCCCATGGTCGAAGGCTTCATGCTGGTGGCGCCCCTGGCGGCGCTGGGCCTTTATGATATTTCCCGCCGGCTGGAGCGGGGCGAGGCGCTGAGCCCGCGCGCCATTCTCCTCTGCTGGCGGCCGAACCAGTTCCACATGATGACCGCAGGACTGATCTACATGCTCTATCTGATGATCTGGGCGCGCCTGGCGGTGATCATCTTCGCCGTCTGCTTCCCCAGCCAGCCCACCGATCTGGACGGCTTGCTGGCTGCCCTTCCCACCCTGGACGGGTTGGCCTTCATCATCACCAGCACGGTGTTCGGCGGCGTTCTGGCGACCATCGCCTTCGCCACCAATGTTGTGACCTTGCCGGCCATGCTGGATCGCCACACCGATTTCTTCGGTGGCGCCGCCCTGTCCGTGATGGCGGTGGCCCGTAATCCCGGCCCCATGCTGCTATGGG
>JACQAD010000034.1 GCA_016195125.1 Magnetospirillum sp. | reverse complement strand
GCTCGGTCTCGGAAATCGGCCGTCAGGTCAGCGAATCCGCCCAAGTGGCCCGCAATGCCGTGGAAGAAGCCGCCCATAGCGATGCCATCGTGCGTGGGTTGGCCGATGCCGCCGGGCGGATCGGCGAGGTCATCAACCTGATCAACGACATCGCCTCGCAGACCAATCTGCTGGCGCTCAACGCGACGATCGAAGCGGCGCGGGCCGGCGAGGCCGGCAAGGGCTTCGCCGTGGTGGCCAACGAAGTCAAGAACCTCGCCAACCAGACCGCCAAGGCCACCGAGGAAATCGCCCAGCAGATCAATTCGGTGCAGACTGAAACCACCAGCGCGGTGGAGGCCATTCATTCGGTGTCCTCGACCATCAAACGTATCGACGAGATTTCCGCCGCCATCGCCTCGGCGGTGGAGGAGCAATCAGCCGCCACCCAGGAAATCGCCCGCAATGTCGAACAGGCGGCGCGGGGAACCCAGGAAGTGTCCAGCAACATCTCCGGCGTGACGTCGGCCGCCGGTGAAACCGGGACCGCGGCTCAGACCGTGCTGGGCGCGGCCAAGCGGCTGACCGGGGAATCGGGAACGCTGCGTCACTCCGTCAGCGATTTCGTCGCCAGGGTCCGTAACGGCTGAGGCTGGATTTTTCCGGCGGCGCGGTGCTATAGAGCGGGGCCATTTCCCCATTGCAGGAGCGTCCCCTCATGGAAAACCGCGAGATGTTCGATGAGATCAACGCCCTCATCGGCTCTATCGCCAAGGCTTTCGACATCGCCGACGGCGAGGTGGTGTCGGCCATCGAACAGGGCGACCTGGGCATGGAAATGTCCTGCGGGCATTGAGGCGGTTCCCTCTTCCTTTGCGGAAGAGGGTGCGACCCCAGCGAGCCTAATGTTCGCCCCTCGCCGGGCGCTCTAATCGATCATCGACCAGTCGAAGGGGGTGCCCCGGGTCACGGCGCGCCGCGCCTTGCGCCCCAGGACGTCCGACAGGAATTTGGGTTCCAGCCCGAAGCCGGGGCGGATGGAGCGGACCTTGGCCTCGGTGATGACCTCGCCGGCGGCGAGATCGTCCACCACGTAGAGGGAGCGGCGGAAGGCCCTCGATCCCTCTTCGCTCTCTTCGAGCAGGTACGACACCCGTCCCCGCGCCACCCAGGCCGCCCGGCAGTCACGCACCAGCTGGGCCAGTTCTTCCGGTTCCAGCGAGAAATGGGAATCCAGGCCGCCATCGGCGCGTCTGAGCGTGACATGCTTCTCGATGACGCAGGCCCCCAAAGCCACCGCCGCCACCGCCACCGCCGTGCCCTGGGTATGGTCGGACAGGCCCACCGGCACCCCGAAGGCCTCGGCCATATGGGGAATGGTGGCCAGGTTGGCATCCTCGGTCGGTGCCGGGTAAGAGCTGATGCAATGGAGCAGGATCAGATCGGGATTGCCGGCGCGGCGCACCGTCTCGACGGTGGCGGCGATGTCGCCCAGCCCGGCCAGTCCGGTCGACACGATGATGGGCTTGCCCTTCCCGGCGGCATGGCCGACCAGATCGGGATCAGCCATCTCGAAACTGGCGATCTTGAAGGCCGGGGCGCCCAGATCGGCCAGGAAGTCCACCGCCGCCTTGTCGAAGGGCGACGAGAACACGATCACTCCCAATTCACGGCCGCGCCGGAACAGCGCCTCGTGCCATTCCCATGGGGTCTGGGCCTCGCTGTAAAGGTCGAACAGCTTGCGTCCGTCCCAGGGGCCGCCCTCAATGACGAAGCCGGGGCCGTCATGGTCGATGGTGATGGCGTCGGGCTTCAGGGTCTGCAGCTTGACGGCGTCGGCCCCGGCCTTGGCGGCGGCCTCCAGCAAGTCCAGGGCGCGGCCGAGATCGCCGTTATGGTTGGCCGACATCTCGGCGATGATGAAGGGCGGATGGTCGGGGCCGATGGGCCGCCCGGCGATGGCCAGAGTCGGGCTGGGGGCGAGGCTCATGGGGAAACACCTTTCGAGGACAGGAAGCTCATGATGGCATCGGCGACGCGATCGGCGCCACCGCCATCGCAAAGCCGGGCGGCGGCGGCGCTCATACTGGTCAGAGCGGCGGGAGTCAGCTCGCGCAGCTGTCGCGCCAGGCTGGGAAGCGTGGCCGCCTGGGCCGCTCCGGCGCCGGTGACCAGCCGCACCACGTCCCGCTGATTATCGGCGATGGTCAGCATCAGAGTCGGCAAGCCCAGGCAGCACCGCTCCCAGGCGGTGCCGCCGCCGGCGCCGATGGCCAGGTCGGCCTCGACCATCAGGGCGGCCATGTCCGAAACCCCCACCTGCACCCGCGCTTGGGGCAGGGTGGCGGCGCGGCGGCGCACCTGCTCCAGATGGGGGGCGGCGGCGCCCATGACAACCTCCACGGCGACATCGAGACCCGAGGCGGCGATGGCGTCGAGCACCGCGCCGGTGACATCGTCGGGGTCCGATCCGCCCAGGGAGACGAGGATGCGCTTCAGCCCGCAATCTCGCCGGGCCAGGGCGGTGGCGCGGGCGGCGCCGAATTGCGGACGTAGCAGGGCATAGTCCGAGCCGGCGAGGATCAGGCAATCCGGCGGCACCAGTTCCGCGTATTCCTCCGCCCTCCGGCCATGGGTCTGGTCCAGCAGCAGGGCGCAGCGATGGACTCGGGTGGGCAGGTCGTCCACCGCCATCAGAGCCCCGGCCGAGGCGCCCAGCATGGCCTCGTCCGCCTCATCCAGGCCGTAATGATCCACCACGACCAGATGGGCGGCGGGCATCGCCGAGGGCGGCACCACCGGATAGGCCAGGGACGGCACCATGACGGCGCTGCCCGCTTCCGAGGCGAAGACGCAGGCGACGCCCCTTGCCGCCAGCACATCGGCCAGGGTCAGGCAGCGCATGATGTGGCCGGTGCCGATGGCGGCGGAGGCGTCGGCGCGGAAGATGACGGTGGGCGTGACCATGGCCGGGAAATTGAATAGACTCGAGGATATGAAGTATAGGCGTCCGGGGAGGGAGGGCAAATGGAGTTCCGCAGGGCCGAGGATCGCGACGCTGCCGACCTGCTGGCCTGGCGCAATGATCCGGCCACCATCGCCAGCTCGTTGACCGGCAAGGGAGTGGCGGCGGCCGACCATTATCCCTGGCTGGCCCGCATCCTGGCCGATTCCGGCTATATCCTGATGATCGCCGAACAGGCAGGCGAATCCCTGGGCATGGTCCGTTTCGACCGTGATGGCGACGGCTCGTGGGAGGTCGGGATCAACCTCAATCCGGCGGCACGCGGGCGCGGTCTGGCGCTGGCCATCCTGGCCGGAGCCATCGAGGCCGCCTTCGCCGGCCGTCCCCGGCCGCCCCTGACCGCCCAGGTCCGGCAAAGCAACCCGGCCAGCTGGAAGATTTTCCAACGCTGCGGCTTCGAGGTGGATCGGATCGAGGATTGCGTCGGCGTCTTTCATCTTGCCCCTTCTTGTCGTGTTAAGGGGCTCGTGCCATGATCCGACACGAATTTCTGTTTCAGGGAAGGAGCCTTCCGTGACCGCTTCCAAGTATTACGACATCGATCTCGATCTCGAAGGCAAGTCCATCCTGGTGACCGGCGGCACCGGATCGTTCGGCAAGAAGTTCGTGAAGACGGTTCTCGAGCGCTACAACCCGCATCGCCTGATCATCTTCTCGCGCGATGAACTCAAGCAGTTCGAGATGGCGCAGACCTTCGACCCGGCCCAGCATCGCTGCCTGCGCTATTTCCTGGGCGATGTCCGCGACCGTGAGCGCCTGCAGATGGCCATGCGCGAGGTCGATGTCGTCGTCCACGCCGCCGCCCTCAAGCAGGTGCCCGCCGCCGAATACAATCCGTTCGAATTCGTGCGCACCAATATCCTGGGCGCCGAGAACGTGGTGCAGGCGGCTTTGGCCAACAAGGTCGGCCATGTCATCGCCCTGTCCACCGACAAGGCCATGAGCCCGATCAATCTCTACGGCGCCACCAAGCTGGCCTCGGACAAGATCTTCGTCGCCGCCAACAACCTCTCGGGTTCGGTGGGCACCAAATTCGCGGTGGTGCGCTATGGCAACGTGGTGGGCTCGCGCGGATCGGTGGTGCCCTTCTTCCACAAGCTGATCAAGGACGGCGCCACCGAGCTGCCCATCACCGATGCCCGCATGACCCGCTTCTGGATCACCCTGGAGCAGGGCGTGGATTTCGTGCTGTCCTGCCTGGACAAGATGCGGGGCGGCGAGACCTATATCCCCAAGATCCCCTCCATGCGCATGACCGATCTGGCCGAGGCCATGGCGCCGGGGGTCAAGCACAAGATCATCGGCATCCGCCCCGGCGAGAAGATCCACGAGGTGATGATCACCGAGGATTACGCCCGCAACACCGTCGATCTGCCCGACCGCTACATCATCCAACCGGTCTTCGCCTTCTGGACCACCGACCACCTGCTGGAAGCCGGCGCCAAGGTGGTGGCCGAGGATTTCCGCTACGGCAGCGACAACAACACCGACTGGATGGACGGGCCGCGCCTGCATGCCATGCTGTCGGGGCTGGAATTGTGAGCGGAGAGGGCTTCCTTCCCTATTGCCGTCACCTTATCGAGGATGACGACATTGCCGCCGTGACCGCGGTGATGAAGGGCGACACCCTGACCACCGGCCCCGCCGTCGCCGCCTTCGAGGCCGCCCTGGCCAAGACGGTGGGCGCCCGTCATGCCGTGGTCTGTTCCAGCGGCACCTCGGCCCTGCATCTGGCCGCCCTGGCCCTGGATCTGGGGCCGGGCGATTGCGCCCTGGTCCCGGCGCAGACCTTCGCCGCCACCGCCAATTGCGCCCGCTTCGTCGGCGCCGAGGTGGTGCTGACCGACGTGGACCCCGATAACGGCCTGATGCGGCCCGCCGATCTGGAAGCCGCCATCGCCGCTCATCCCGGCAAGCGTTTCAAATCCGTGCACCCGGTCCACCTGAACGGCCAATCCGCCGACATGCCGGGCCTTGCCGCCGTGGCGCGGGCGCATGGCCTTAAGATCATCGAGGATTGCTGCCACGCTCTGGGCAGTATCGCCGCCGATGGCGCCGTCATCGGCGATTGCCGCCATGGCGATCTGAGCGTGTTTTCCTTCCACCCGGCCAAGACCATCGCCATGGGCGAGGGCGGGGCCATCACCACCAACGATCCGGAACTGGACGCCAGGCTGCGCCTGTTCCGCAGTCACGGCATCACCCGCGACGATCGGGTCTTCGTGGATGCCGAGCACGGCTTCGACGCCCAGGGCGTGCCCAATCCCTGGTATTACGAGATGCAGGATCTGGGCTTCAACTACCGGGCCTGCGACATTCAATGCGCGCTCGGCCTCAGCCAGCTGAGCAAGCTGCCGCGCTTCGGTGAAATCCGCAACCGGCTGGTCAAGGCCTACCGTGCGGCCCTGGCCCCTCTGGCGCCCCAGGTGGTGCCCATCACCCTGAGCGGCGGCGAGGCGGTGTGGCATCTGTCGGTGGCGCTGATCGACTATCAGGCCTGCGGCACCAGCCGGGCCGAGGTCATGAATGCGCTCCGGGCCAGGGGCATCGGCACCCAGGTCAATTACATTCCCATCCACTGGCTGCCCTATTACCGCGCGCTGCTGGGCGAGATTACCCTGCCCGGCGCCGAGGAATACTATCGCCGCTGCCTGTCCCTGCCGCTGTCGGCCGCCATGACCGAGGCCGATGTGGCGCGGGTGGTGACGGGGCTGCGCGAGGTTCTCGGGCTATGATTCCTGTCATCCCGACGACCATCGGGAGGAGGGGTCTCAGCCTGATCCGGCGAATCAGAACCGGCACGGTCAGGCCAAGCGAAGATCCCTCGCTTGGCGCTCGGGATGACAAATCATGACCGTCGCCGTCGTCGTTCAGGCCCGTATGGGCTCGACCCGGCTGCCCGGCAAGATCCTCAAGCCCCTGGGACGCATGAGCGCCCTGGCCCAATGCCTGCGCCGCTGCGCCGCCATTCCCGGCATCGACCGCGTGGTCTGCGCCATCCCCGAGGGCGAAGCCGAGGCGCCGGTGGTGGCCGAGGCCGAGCGCTGTGGTGCCTTGGTGGTGCGCGGTCCCTCCGCCGATGTGCTGAAGCGCTATCGACTGGCCGCCGAGGCGGCGGGGGCCGATATTGTCATGCGCGTCACCAGCGATTGCCCGCTGATCGATCCGGCCTTGTGCGGGCGGATGCTGGCCAGGCTGCGGGACGAGGGGCTGGATTATTGCTGCAACAACATGCCGCCCTCCTGGCCCCACGGGCTGGATGCGGAAGTGTTCACCACCAAGGCCTTGCTGGAAGCCGATGGCGCCGCCACCGAAAGCTTCGACCGCGAGCATGTGACGCCCTGGCTGCGCCGGGCGCCCCATCTCAGGCGCGGCAACCTGGCCCGCGACGGCGCCGATTTGTCGCTGGATTGCCGCTGGACCCTGGATTATCCCGAGGATTACGCCTTCCTCGCCGCCCTGTTCCAGAACCTTCCCGACGAGATCGTCTCCACCGACCGGGTGCTGGCGGTGCTGGCGGCCCATCCGGGACTGGCCGCCCTCAACGCCATGCATCACGGGGTTCGGGCGGGCAAGAAGCCCGCCTGATCCCCTGTCCCGATGAGACCAATCGGGACAGGGTTAGGCCCAAGGGGCCGCGCGCCTTATGATGCGGGAGGAGCCAAGCCGCCACCGGCGGCACCCGGCGCCTGAGGGCGTCCCAGGGATCGGGTGCGATCACTGGGACTTGGTATGATCCGTCCTACCGGCCGCGACCGGCGCTCATCTGGGCATCGACCACCGCCAGGGCGGTGATGTTGACGATGTTGCGCACCGTCGCCGAGGGGGTCAGCACATGGGCCGGCTGGGCGATGCCCATGAGGATCGGCCCCACCGACAGGGCGTCGCCGGCCACCTTCAGCAGGTTGAAGGAGATATTGGCGGCGTCCAGGGTCGGCATCACCAGCAGGTTGGCGGCACCCTTCAGCTTGGAATTGGGGAAGATGCGGGTGCGGATTTCCTCGTCCAGGGCGGCGTCGCCATGCATCTCGCCCTCGGCCTCCAGATAGGGGGCCTTTTCCCGCAGCAGGGCCAGGGCTTCGCGCTGGCGCAGCGCCGAGGCCGATTGGCGGTTGCCGAAATTGGCGTGGGACAGGAAGGCCACCTTGGGCTCGATGCCGAAGCGCCGCACTTCCTCCGAGGCCAGCAGGGTCATGTCGCAGACCTGCTCGGGGGTCGGCTCGGGGGTGACGTAGGTGTCGCAGATGAAGAAGGTTCCGGCCGGCATGATCAGCAGATTCATGGCGGCGGGAACCTTCACGCCGTCGCGCAGGCCGATGATGTTGAGGATATGCGACAGATGCTTGTCGTAGCGGCCGATGGTGCCGCAGATCATGCCGTCGGCTTCCTTGCGCTTGAGCATCAGGGTGCCGATGACGGTGTTGCGGGTACGCACCACGGTGCGCGCATATTCGGGGCTGACGCCGTTGCGCTCCATGATGGAGTGGTACAGGCGCCAATATTCGTTGAAGCGGGGATCATCGTCGGGATCGCACAGGTCGAAATCCGTATCGGCGCGGATGCGCAGATCCAGATCGATGATGCGCTTTTCCACCACTTCGCGCCGCCCGATCAGGATCGGCCGGGCCAGGCCTTCGTCGACCACGGTCTGGACGGCGTGCAGCACCCGGCGGCCCTCGCCCTCGGTGTAGACGATGCGGCGCATGTCCTGGCGGGCGCGCTCGAACACCGGCTTCATCACCAGTCCCGAGCGGAAGACGAACTGGGTCAGGCGGTCCATGTAGACGTCGAAATCGATGATGGGCCGCCGGGCCACGCCGGATTCCATGGCGGCCTTGGCGACGGCGGGGGCGATCTTCAGGATCAGGCGGGAATCGAACGGCTTGGGGATCAGGTATTCCGGGCCGAAGGTCAGAGGCGCGGTACCATAGGCGGCGCGCACCCGCTCGTCGGATTCGGCCATGGCCAGATTGGCCAGCGCATAGACGCAGGCCAGCTTCATGGAATCGTTGATCTCGGTGGCGCCCACGTCCAGGGCGCCGCGGAAGATGTAGGGGAAGACCAGGACGTTATTGACCTGATTGGGATAGTCCGAGCGGCCGGTGGCGATGATGGCGTCGGGACGCACCGCCTTGACCTCGTCGGGCAGGATTTCCGGGGTGGGATTGGCCAGGGCGAAGACGATGGGCTTGGGGCCCATCTTGTCGACCATCTCGCCGGTCAGCACGCGGGGAGCGGACAGGCCCAGGAAGATGTCGGCGCCCTCGATGACCTCGGCCAGGGTGCGCATGTCGGTCTTCTTGGCATAGATCGACTTGTACTGGTCCATCAGCTCGGTGCGGCCCTCGTAGACCAGGCCCTTGATGTCGGTGACCCAGACGTTCTCGCGCTTGACGCCCAGCTTGCACAGCAGGTTGAGGCAGGCCAGGGCGGCGGCGCCGGCCCCCGAGGCCACCAGCTTGACCTCGCCGATATCCTTGCCGACCACGCGCAGCGCGTTGACCATGGCGGCGCCGACCACGATGGCGGTGCCGTGTTGGTCGTCGTGCATGACCGGGATCTTGACCCGCTCCTGCAGCTTGCGCTCGACCTCGAAGCATTCCGGGGCCTTGATGTCTTCCAGATTGATGGCGCCGAAGGTGGGCTCCATGGCGGCGATGATGTCCACCAGCTTGTCGGGGTCAAGCTCGGCCAGTTCCATGTCGAACACGTCGATGCCGGCGAATTTCTTGAAGAGGACGCCCTTGCCCTCCATCACCGGCTTGGCGGCCAGCGGCCCGATGGGGCCGAGGCCCAGCACGGCGGTGCCGTTGGTGACCACGGCGACCAGATTGCCCCTGGCGGTGACGTCGGCGGCGGTTTCCGGGTCGGCGACGATCAATTCGCAGGCGGCGGCGACACCCGGGGAATAGGCCAGCGCCAGATCGCGCTGAGTGGCCAGCGGCTTGGTGGGGGTGACGCTGATCTTACCGGGGGTGGGCAGGCGATGGTATTCCAGCGCCGCGTCGCGCAACTCGTCGGACATGCTCATGGAACGGAGACCTCTGGGTAAGTTTCTTTCTTGAAGGCGGCGATACCATACTCGCTTGAGGCCGTGTCGCAAAGCCTTGGATCGGATGAATGTCGGAAAACCACAGGAAATGCAAGGATATGGCGGTATTACCAGCGTCGGACGGGCGACTCATAAAGTTGCGTGGAATGCCCAAAACAACCAAGCCCGCCGGGATCGCCGGCGGGCTTGATGGATCAGATGGTGCGGCCAAGAAGACTCGAACTTCCACGGGTGTTACCCCACAAGCACCTCAAGCTTGCGCGTCTACCAGTTCCGCCATGGCCGCGTTATCCGGTAGCTCGAAGGCCTTGCCAACGAGGAGACAGGGGAATACCAAATCGGTTCGGACGAATCAAGCCCGCTATCCTGGAAAGGTGACATGAATAGTCCCGTCGAGTGGAGAATCTCGGATTCTCCCGTCTCCTATCCCGAGGCCGTGGCCGAAATGGAGGCCCGCGTCGCCGCCATCCGCGCCGGCACCGCCCCAGAATTGGTGTGGCTGTTGGAGCATCCGCCGCTCTACACCGCCGGGACCAGCGCCGATGCCGCCGATCTGGTCGATCCCGACCGCTTTCCGGTGTTCGAGAGTGGGCGCGGCGGCCAGTACACCTATCACGGCCCCGGCCAGCGGGTGGCCTATGTGCTGCTGGATTTGAAGAAGAGGGGCGCCGACGTGCGCGCCTATGTCTGCAATCTCGAGGAATGGCTGATCCGCACCCTGGCGCGTTTCGTGGTCAAGGGCGAACGCCGCTTGGGCCGGGTCGGCATCTGGGTGGAGCGCGGCGCGGGCCGGGAAGACAAGATCGCCGCCATTGGCGTGCGGGTACGCCACTGGGTGACCTTTCACGGAGTGGCGCTGAACGTCGATCCCGACCTCAGCCACTTCCAGGGTATTGTGCCCTGCGGCATCCGCGAGCACGGCGTCACCTCCTTGTGGGATCTGGGCCTGACGCCCACCATGGAGGACGTGGATTGCGCCCTGATGGCCAGTTTTCCCGAGGTGTTCGGTCAATAGGCGTAGCCGATCTTGAACAGGGTCGCCCAATTGTCGGCGCCATTGGCGCCGCCGACCCGCTCGTCGCCGGTCCACTGATAGCGGCTTTCCAGGCCCAGGAGCATGTGACCGGCGGTGTAATAGGCGCTGGCGCCCAGTTGCGCCGTCCACATATCGGGGCTGTTGCCGCGGTCGCTGCTGGTGAAGATCCAGCCGATTCCCGGCCCGGCGCCCACCCACAGATCGTCGGCGACGGCGACCATGTAATGGGGATTGTACTCCAGGGTCTGGAGCACCAGCCCGTCGCGGTCGAAGCGGTTATAGCTGAACTGGTCGCGGATCTTGCCGCCCGGCACCTGAACCAGCGGGTTATCGATGGCCAGTTCGAAGCCTCCGGCCAATCCGCTGCCCACCGAGGCATCGGGAACCAGAATGCCGGCCTTCACCGACACGGCGGTGTTGAACGAATAGCCGGGCTGGGAGGCGGCCGGAACGGCCCACTCGCCACCCCGGGCGGGCATGGCGGCGGACATCAGGGCGATGGCGGCGGTGATCAGAATGGATGTACGCATGGCGAGCCCTCCCGTCTTGGGTGGATCAGCGCTCTTGGGTAGAGTCTGGGCGCTCGGGGGCTTGGCTTCAATGAATGGGCTCACAGTGCGGGCTTGCGGAAAAAGCGGGGCGGAAAAAGCGGGGACGGTGATTGCGTCCGCGAGACCGTTCCGCCAATATCCGCCCATGTCCGATCCTTTCGCCCTTGATGACGAGGCGCCGCCGGCGCCGTCTGCTCCCCGTGCCGCCGGCCCCGTGCCGGTGCCGCCCGACGCCCCCTGGCTGAAGGGGCTCAATCCCGAACAATTCCAGGCGGTGACCACCACCGATGGCCCGGTGCTGGTGCTGTCGGGGGCCGGGACCGGCAAGACCAAGGTGCTGACCGCCCGTCTGGCCCATATCCTGGCGTCGCGCCGGGCCCAACCCTGGCAATGCCTGGCGGTGACCTTCACCAACCGCGCCGCCCGCGAGATGAAGGAGCGGGTCGCCCATCTGGTCGGCCCGGTGGCCGACGGCATCTGGCTGGGCACCTTCCACTCGCTGTGCCTGAAGATGCTGCGCCGCCATGCCCAGGCGGTGGGGCTGGGCGCCGACTTCACCGTGCTCGATGCCGACGATCAGATGCGGGTCTTGAAGCAGGTGATGGAGGCCGCCCAGGTGGATGCCAAGGCCTGCCCGCCGCAGAGCCTGATGGGCACCATCCAGCGCTGGAAGGACCGGGCCGTCACCCCCGACAAGGTGGGGGGCGACAATGCCTCGGACATGGCGGGCGGCAAGGCCAAGGAATTGTACAAGGCCTATCAGGAGCGCCTGCGCGGCCTCAACGCCTGTGATTTCGGCGACCTGCTTTTGCATGTCCTGACCGTGTTCCTGAGCGATCCGGCGGCGCTGGCCGAATGGCAAGGCAAATTCCGCTATCTGCTGGTGGACGAGTACCAGGACACCAATGTCGCCCAGTATCTGTGGCTGCGGCTCCTGGCCCAGACTCACCGCAACATCTGCTGCGTCGGCGACGACGATCAGTCCATCTATTCCTGGCGCGGCGCCGAGGTGGGCAACATCCTGCGCTTCGAGAAGGACTTTCCCGGCGCCAAGGTGGTGCGGCTGGAAAGCAATTACCGCTCGACGCCGCATATCCTGGCTGCCGCATCAACCCTGATCGCCAACAATGCCGGACGGCTGGGCAAGACGCTGCGGCCCGGCCTCAAGCACGATTTCGACGCCATCGAGAAGATCAGGACCAAGGCGGTGTGGGACGGCGAGGCCGAGGCGCGGCTGGTGGTCGAGGAGATCGAGACCCTGCAGCGCCGGGGCGAAAAACTGGCCTCCATGGCCATCCTGGTCCGCGCCGGCTTTCAGACCCGCGAGTTCGAGGAACGCCTGATCACCACCGGCATCCCCTATCGGGTGCTGGGCGGGCCGCGCTTTTACGAGCGTCTGGAGATCAGGGACGCCATGGCCTATCTGCGGCTGGTGGTGTCGGCGGCCGATGGCCTGGCTTTCGAGCGGGTGGTCAATACGCCCAAGCGCGGCCTGGGCGAGGCGGCGCTTCAGACCATCCACATGGTGGCCCGTGCCGAGCAGGTGCCGCTGCTGGAAGCCGCCCGGCGGCTGGTGGACACCGACGAATTGAAGCCCCGGCCCCGTCAGGCCCTGTCCCGTTTCGTCGAGGATGTGGACCGCTGGCGCTCGCTGGTGGACACGCTGCCTCACCCTGAACTGGCCGCCACCATCTTGGAGGAATCCGGCTATCAGGAGATGTGGAAGAACGACAAGTCGGCGGATGCGCCCGG
>JACQAD010000033.1 GCA_016195125.1 Magnetospirillum sp. | reverse complement strand
GGATTGCGCCCTGGCCACCATCGTGTCGGCGGAAGCCCGTCACGAGAGCCGCGGCGCTCACGCCCACGAGGATTATCCCGACCGCGACGACGTCAACTGGCAGAAGCACTCGCTGGCCTGGGTCGAGAACGGCAAGGTGAAGCTGGATTACCGTCCGGTTCACACCTATACGCTCACCGACGAGGTCGAGTACATCAAGCCGCAGAAGCGCGTGTACTAAGGAAGGGTTAGGAGAACGCACATGGTTGAATTCGCCCTGCCCCCCAATTCGCGGGTCCAGCCCGGCAAGGTCTTCAAGGCCGCCGGCGCCAAGAACGTCAAGGTCTTCAAGATTTATCGCTATGACCCCGACGCCAACGCCAACCCGCGGCTCGACAGCTACGAGATCGATCTCGATAATTGCGGCCCGATGGTCCTGGACGCCCTGTTGAAGATCAAGAACGAGATCGACTCGACCTTGACCTTCCGCCGCTCCTGCCGTGAAGGCATCTGCGGGTCGTGCGCCATGAACATCGACGGCACCAACACCCTTGCCTGCCTCAAGCCCATCGAGGACATCAAGGGCGAGGCCGCCATCTATCCGCTGCCGCACATGCCGGTGGTCAAGGATCTGATCCCCGATCTGACCCTGCCCTACGCCCAGTTGGCCTCCATCAAGCCCTGGATGCAGACCCAAAGCCCGACACCGCCCGATGGCGAGCGTCTGCAAAGCCCGGAAGAGCGCGAAAAGCTCGACGGTTTGTGGGAATGCATCCTGTGCTTCTGCTGCCAGACCAGCTGCCCCAGCTATTGGTGGAACGGCGATCGCTACCTGGGCCCGTCGGTGCTGCTGCAAGCCGCCCGCTGGATCCTGGATTCCCGCGACGAGATGACCGGCGAACGTCTGGATGACCTTGATGACCCCTTCAAGCTCTACCGCTGCCACACCATCATGAACTGCACCAAGACCTGCCCCAAGGGCCTCAACCCGGCCAAGGCCATCGGTGCCATCAAGGACAAGATCGCCGAGCGCCGCATCTAAGCGCCGGGCGATTCAAGAACGAAGGGGCGGCTCCCACGGGAACCGCCCCTTTTCGTTTGTCTTTGCCCCGCGCGGCGTTATTCCGCTTCGGTCTCCGGGGATTCCTGTACGTCATAGGGCGTGGGGGGCGTTTGCGGAACCTGGCTCTGCCGGCCCTTGATCTGGGCCTGCTCGCGCTGCCAGAGCTTGACGTTGGTGGGCGAGAACGGGTTGACCAGGGCGCCATTCGCCATGCGCATATCGGGGTTGTAACAGACATAGCTGGCTCGATGCGGCACCGTGAATCGGCACTGCCAGCGCAACTCGCTGGCCAGCAAGGGTTGGAGGCCATAGACCTCGCAGGCCTCGGCCGCCAGCCGGTCGCGCTCGGCACGGGGCGTATCGCTGCCGTAGCAAACCACCACCGCGCCGTTATAGCCGGGCAGCTTTTGCTTCTTCACGCTTTTCTGCATGTAATCGCGATCGACGAAAGCCTCGCCCGACGAGCAGGCACCGACCAGGGCAACCAGCAGACACAGACCGGCACTTCGCATCACACGCATCGGAAACGGTCCATGAAAATCTAGACGGTGCCCCCTTGTTTAGCTTATGCGGGCAGTTTTGCAAACATCCCTGCGCCTGGGACGTTGTCTCCTGGGCTTTGGGGGGCTATTCTTCGGCCTATGACGTATTTCCCTGGGGTGGGAAGGAGGAGAAGGTCCATGTCTGACGGCAAGAAATTCCGCCTGGTCACGCGAAGCGATTTTGACGGCCTGGTGTGCGCGGTGCTGCTCAAGCAGCTGAATTTGATTGATGACATCAAGTTCGTCCATCCCAAGGACATGCAGGATGGCATCATCGAAATCGGTCCCACCGACATCACCACCAACCTGCCCTATGTGGACGGCGTCCACATCGCCTTCGACCACCACCTGTCCGAGACCATCCGGGTCGGCAAGAAGGACAACCACGTCATCGAGGCCGAAGCCCCCTCGGCGGCCCGCGTCGTCTACAATTACTACGGCGGCGCCAAGGTGTTCCCGGCCTCGTGGAATTCCATGATGGAAGCGGTGGATCAGGGCGATTCGGCCCAGTACTCCCTGGACGAGATCCTCAACCCCACCGGCTGGACCCTGCTGAACTACATCATGGATGCCCGCACCGGTCTGGGCCGGTTCCGCGAGTTCCGCGTGTCCAACTACCAGCTGATGATGGACCTGATCGATTACTGCCGTAATCACGATATCAGCCAGATCCTGGAACTGCCCGATGTGCGCGAGCGCACCGACCTTTATTTCGAGCACGCCATCAAGTTCAAGGATCAGATCAAGCGCTGCTCCACCGTGCACAAGAATCTGGTGATCCTCGATCTGCGCGGCGAGGAGACCATCTACGCCGGCAATCGCTTCATGATCTACGCGCTCTACCCGGAGACCAACATCTCCATTCACGAGCTGTGGGGCGTCAAGAAGCAGAACACCGTCTTCGCCATCGGCAAGTCCATCGTCAACCGTTCGTCCAAGACCAATGTGGGCGAGCTGTGCCTGAAATACGGCGGCGGCGGCCACGCCAATGCCGGCACCTGCCAGGTGGACAACGCCGTCTGCGAGAAGGCGCTGGCCGACATCATCGCCACGATCAACGCCGACGGCTGAGCCGGCGGTTAGTCAAGGGCGGGCGGGGGGCAACTCCCGCCCGCTTCGTTTAAGACCGGAAGGGGAAGTTCGCCACGATGGGCGAAGGTCCGCTGTTTGCCTACCGCGCCAAGGTCCAGAGCGGCGAAGTCCGACCCGACGTCGCCCAGGAACTGGCCATGGAAAAGCTGCAAAGCCTGCACCATGCCCTGGGACGCTACCGCCCGGCCATGGGCGAGGCCGGTTGGCTGGCCCGCTTCGGCCTCAAGAAGGCTCAGCCCGCATCGACCTGGACCTGGGGCAGCGGCGACACCGGCACCCAGGCCAATCCCAAGCACGGCCTGTACATCTTCGGCGAGGTCGGACGCGGCAAGTCCATGCTGATGGATCTGTTCTTCCATACCGCGACCATCCCCGGCAAGAAGCGCGTCCATTTCCACGAGTTCATGCGCGACATCCACGCCGACATCCACAAATGGCGCCAGACCCCGACCAGAGGCGATTCCGACCCCATCCCCAAACTGGCCCGCGCCATCGCCTCGGAGGCCTGGCTGCTGTGCCTGGACGAATTGCAGGTCACCGACATCACCGACGCCATGATCGTCGGGCGGCTGTTCAAGTGCCTGATGGATGACGGCGTCGTGGTGGTGATCACCTCGAACCGGCCGCCCAAGGATCTTTACAAGGATGGCTTGCAGCGCGACCGCTTCACGCCCTTCATCAAGCTGATCGAAGACCAGCTCGACATTCTCGAGCTGAACTCCGAGCGCGACTACCGCCTGGGCCGCAAGCGCGGCCTGCAGGTCTATCACGCGCCCTTGTCCGAGCAGGCCGAAACCGCCCTGGAACTGGCCTTCGCCCGCCTGACCGAGGGCGCCACCGCCATCCCCCACACCATCGAGGTCAATGGCCGCCAGATGCGCGTGCCCCTGGCCGCCACCGGCGTGGCCCGCTTCTCCTTCGCCCAGCTCTGCGGCACGGCGCTCGGCCCCAGCGACTATCTGGCCCTGGCCGGGCGTTATCACACCCTGGTCCTGTCCGACATTCCCATCCTGTCGCCCGCCAACAAGGACGAGGCCAGGCGCTTCGTCACCCTGATCGACGCCCTTTACGAGCACAAGGTCACCCTGATCTGCTCCGCCGCCGCCCCGCCGGAAACCCTCTACCCCGAGGGCGTCGGCGCCTTCGAATTCCAGCGCACCGTGTCCCGCCTGATGGAAATGCAGGCCGAGGATTATGTGATGCGGGAGCATTTGGAGTAGAATTCACGGACACCTCGCATGCAGCCAATAGGATATATAAATTCCCTCCGATAATTGACGATGGCATCTGATATTGCATACAATCTTTTTGGTTGTTATACTTGCCCTATCTCATTATAAATGCCGCATGGAACATGCAAACAGGCATGGGGGATCAGTGAAGTCCCTTTATCGAAGTGGATTCTCTGGATTCCACCGGCGACTTGCCTCTACTGTCCATCTCTTCAATCAGGTTAGACCCGACTTTTCCTTATCCAAAGGGGATGAGGAAGAATCCGACAGGTAATGCTTTGGCCATTGCCGGAGTGATTCGGCGGTGGGCGGAGCGATTCTCGCTACACATCCGCACCGAAGGTATTGCTTGCGACAAGCAGGGGGATTCAAATGACTATCCAGCCAACCATCACACTCGGCAGCGAGTTGCTTGCCAATCCCGAAAAAAGAAAAGCCATCGTCGAGCGTTTGAAGGGGCGGAGGCTCCATAGCGCGAACCTGAGATCTCCGGGCAACAAAGGCCCCTTAGTGACCGCGCTTCAGGACTCGCTCGCTAATTTATCCAAAGATTCGGACCTTATCGCAGAGCTTAAGTCCCCCAAATTCGACTTCCTGCGCCAGAGCTCCAGCTAACCATCCCGGAAGCCATCCTTTGAAGGTGCTGCCCTCCCCGTGTTTATGCATGCGGGGCAACAGAGAAGATTTGCCATGCCTGCTGATGACCTTACCCAGCCCTCCGCCGATGAGCCAGAGCACCCGCACCCCTTGATTGAGATGGCCGTCGTCGGATCAGACGACGCACCCGCCCCCGCACCCTTCCAGGATCTCCTGGATCCGGAACAGACCGCGCTCTGCCTGCTGGAACTCCTTCCCATAATCGGAGACATCCTGAATTTAGAAATCCAACTTCTGGAAGAGTCCGTCTGGGACGTGGCCCTCAAAAGCGCTGCAAGCCTTGCTGAAATGTCGGCAGACCAGGACAAATTGCGCCAGGAGGTCGATGAATATTCTGACGACCCCACCTTTCCCGGACGCATTGCCTGGAGCAAGCAGGTCGCAACCCTCGTTTACTATCTGCTCCGCTTCCGCCCCATAATCCGGGCATGGCCCATTCAAAGGGGGCCACTGAACGACGAGGGTGTGACAATCACGACGAGGCAGCAATACGAAGATACCAGCGCCAATGAACGGATTTGCCTGTTTCTGGCTTATCTGATGCTTGCCGACGGCGTTAAGAGCGGCAACGTCTGGCGCTTGTTCGATGATCCCAAGACCTGTTGGAATCACTGCGATGCCTTCGGGTGTTTCCTGGTTCGATACTGGAAGACCCTGTACGGGGATGGAACCGGCCACCCCACCAACCTTGCCTTCATTCTGAACATCCTGAAGTGCGAGGGGCTATCGAAGGGCGCCATCTCCATCATCGTCGATCACATCCTGTATGGCGCCTGCATTCTGGCTCCACCGGTCGATTGCGCCTGCCGAAAAGCCGAGTGAGCGAAGATGCAGATTATGAGGGGGGCATCGGCACAGAGCGTGATTGGGAAAATCTTCGAGGACATTTCCAAGTCGCTCGAACCGGGCAGAGACCCGGCCTCGTCCCGGGCTCACGCTGCGGCGGCGGCAACCTCCTACCGCGCCCTCGCCCCCACCCACCAGGATGAGGTCATCAAACGCCTTGCCGCCAGCGAATTTGATGCCGACCTTGATGCGATAAAAGAAATCTGCGCGGCCACGAATAATGGCCCCGAGAATAAAAGCGATGCATGGAAACTGGTCGAGAAAGTCCGTGCGGCAGCCACGTCCCGACGCCACCGCCTCTTCACGTTTCTAAACGGAACCAAGGACGGGCTGCGATTCCTGATCAATTTGCGGGAGAGAACTCTGGTCGTCGGCAAAGACTCCGAAGACTGCAAGAATGAGCTTGCCGCGTTTGAGGCCGAATTGCGTGCGGTCCTGCTCGTCCTGCTCGATATCGGCTTCATCAAGCTTGCCCGCATCACCTGGGACAGCCCCGCCTCGCTGCTTGAGAAACTCAAGCAATCCGAAGCCGTCCACGAGATGCGCAGTTGGGAGGATCTGAAAGCCCGGGTCGGCGACCCGGACCGCCGCATCTTCTGCTTCTTCCACCACAGCCTTCCCGACGAACCCATCGCCTTCGTCGAAGTGGCCCTGGTCAATGGCCTCGCGGATAATATCCACCACCTGATCGACGCTCCCCCAGGCCGGGCAAAGACAACTTCGCCGGATACAGCCATATTTTATTCCATAACCGCCCCGCTCAAGGGACTTGATGGCATTACCTTCGGCAATTTCCTGATCAAGAAAGTAATCTCTGAGACCAACCGGAATTTTCCTCACATCTCGACATTCGCCACCCTGTCGCCAATTCCCGGTTTCAATGCCTGGCTTAAGGATTCCTTGCCCAATCCGGCCTCTCCTTTGGCCAATCTGGAACCAGCCGTCAGAACAGCACTGCAGGATGTCGTGAACAAGTCCGCCATTGGCGATGAATCGGTCCTTACCGAAAGCGTCCGCATCCCGCTTCTCCGTGCCTGCGCCATCTATCTTTTCAGCAAAAAGGCCGGCAACACGCCCCTCGATAAGGTGCAACGGTTTCATCTTGGCAATGGAGCGATGATCGGACGATTGAATTGGCGGGCGGACGTGACCAAGAACGGCCTCAGGCAATCCGCTGGGCTTATGGTCAATTACATTTACGCGCTCAATGCCATGGAAGCCAATCACATGGCCTACGAGACTTCCTCCGCCATCGCCGCCTCGGAGTCCATCAGAGCCCTCCTCCACCCCCACCCTCTGGGGTAGGTTAATTCCCCCTCCGGGTAGGTAAACTTACAACGAGTCCAAAGCTTTAGTGCCTTGGTCGTACCGGTTAAGGGCCAGTGGACGGAAATACCTGCATTTCCAGGCGGAGCGGCTTTGCGCGTGATGCATGCCAATCCGCTTGCCCTTGGGCGCGAATCGGGTTACCTAAGCCCCCCAGGCCTTTTTAGCGCGCGTCGCGCGCCCCACCCGTTTGTCTAGACCATCTCACCGTTCTGAGGGAACCAATCCATGGCACGCAAGAAGATCGCTCTCGTAGGCTCCGGCAACATCGGCGGCACGCTCGCCCATCTGATCGGCCTCAAGGAACTGGGTGATGTCGTCATGTTCGACATCGCCGAGGGCATCCCCCAGGGCAAGGGCCTCGACATCCTCGAGTCCACTCCGGTCGAGGGCGTGGACTGCCGCTATTCCGGCGCCAATGACTACTCCGCCATCAAGGGCGCCGACGTGGTCATCGTCACCGCCGGCGTGCCGCGCAAGCCGGGCATGAGCCGCGACGACCTGGTCGGCATCAACCTGAAGGTCATGGCCGCCGTCGGCCAGGGCATCAAGGACAACTGCCCCGGCGCCTTCGTGATCTGCATCACCAACCCGCTGGACGTGATGGTCTGGGCGCTGCAGCATTATTCGGGCGTGCCCGCCAACATGATCGTCGGCATGGCCGGCGTGCTGGATTCGGCCCGCTTCCGCACCTTCCTGTGCGAAGAGTTCGACGTCTCGGTCGAGGACGTCACCGCCTTCGTGCTGGGCGGCCATGGCGACACCATGGTGCCGCTGGTGCGCTACTCCACCGTCGCCGGCATCCCGCTCCCCGATCTGGTGAAGATGGGCTGGACCACCCAGGAGAAGCTGGACAAGATCGTGCAGCGCACCCGTGACGGCGGCGCCGAGATCGTCAACCTGCTGAAGACCGGCTCGGCCTATTACGCCCCCGCCGCCTCGGGCGTGCAGATGGCCGAAGCCTTCCTGAAGGACAAGAAGCGCGTCCTGCCCGTCGCCACCCTGGTCAAGGGCGGCACCTATGGCCAGCCCGACGACGTGTTCGTCGGCGTGCCGGTGGTGCTGGGCGCCGGTGGTGTCGAGCGTATCGTCGAAATCGAGCTGAACCCCGCCGAGCAGGCCGAGTTCAATAAGTCCGCCGACGCGGTCCGCGGCCTGGTCAAGGTCGCCAAGGGCCTGATGGGCTAAAGCTAAAGCGAAAGGGGAACCAAGTCCCATGAACATTCATGAATATCAGGCCAAGCAGGTGCTGGCCAAGTACGGCGTCGCCGTACTGAAGGGCGGCGTCGCCTACACCCCCGACGAAGCCATCCAGGTGGCCAAGGAACTGGGCGGCCCGGTGTGGGTCGTGAAGTCCCAGATCCATGCCGGTGGCCGTGGCGCCGGTCGCTTCACCAACGACCCCAACGGCAAGGGCGGCGTCCGCGTCGTCAAGTCGGTCGAGGAAGTGGGCAGCAATGCCGAGGCCATGCTGGGCTCGGTGCTGGTCACCAAGCAGACCGGCCCGGCCGGTAAGGAAGTCAAGCGCCTGTACATCGAGCAGGGCTGCGACATCAAGCGCGAGCTGTACCTGTCCATGCTGATCGACCGCGCCACCTGCCGCGTCACCATCGTCGCCTCCACCGAGGGCGGCATGGAGATCGAAGAGGTCGCTCACAACCACCCGGAAAAGATCCTGAAGGTCGCCATCGATCCGGTCGAAGGCTTCCAGCAGTATCACGGCCGTCAGATCGCTTTCAGCCTCGGCCTCGAGGGCAAGCAGGTCAACACCGCCGTCAAGTTCATCGGCGCCCTGTACAAGGCGTTCATGGACCTGGATTGCTCCATCGTCGAAGTCAACCCGCTGGTGGTGACCGGCGCCGGTGAGATCCTGGCCCTGGACGCCAAGGTCAATTTCGACGACAACGCGCTGTTCCGTCACAAGGACATCGAAGAGCTGCGTGACGAATCCGAAGAAGACCCGGCCGAGCTCGAAGCCGCTCGCCACGCCTTGAACTACATCAAGCTGGACGGTCAGATCGGCTGCATGGTCAACGGTGCCGGTCTCGCCATGGCCACCATGGACATCATCAAGCTGTACGGCGCCGAGCCGGCCAACTTCCTCGATGTGGGCGGCGGCGCCACCAAGGAGCGCGTCACCACCGCCTTCAAGCTGATCCTCTCGGATCCCAACGTCGAAGGCATCCTGGTCAACATCTTCGGCGGCATCATGCGTTGCGACGTCATCGCCGAGGGCGTGGTCGCCGCGGCCCGCGAAGTCAGCCTGAACGTCCCGCTGGTCGTTCGTCTGGAAGGCACCAACGTCGAGTTGGGCAAGAAGATCATGGCCCAGTCCGGCCTGCCGATCATTGCCGCCGACAATCTTGCCGACGCCGCCGAAAAGGTGGTCAAGGCCGTGAAGGAGGCTGCATAAAAATGGCCGTTCTCGTTAATGCCAATACGAAGGTGATCTGCCAGGGCTTCACTGGCGCCCAGGGCACCTTCCACTCCGAGCAGGCCATCGCCTATGGTACCAAGATGGTCGGCGGCGTCACCCCCGGTAAGGGCGGCACCACCCATCTCGACCTGCCGGTGTTCAACACCGTCGCCGAGGCCAAGGCCAAGACCGGCTGCAACGCGTCCGTGATCTACGTGCCGCCGCCCTTCGCCGCCGACGCCATCCTGGAAGCCATCGACGCCGAGATCGAGCTGGCCGTCTGCATCACCGAAGGTATTCCGGTGGCCGACATGCTGGCGGTCAAGCGCGCCCTGCAGGGCTCCAAGACCCGCCTGATCGGGCCGAACTGCCCGGGCGTCATCACCCCCGGCGAGTGCAAGATCGGCATCATGCCCGGTCACATCCACATGCGTGGCAAGATCGGCATCGTGTCCCGTTCGGGCACCCTGACCTACGAGGCGGTCGCTCAGACCACCGCCACCGGCCTGGGCCAGACCACCTGCATCGGCATCGGCGGTGACCCCATCAACGGCACCAACTTCGTCGACAGCCTGGAGCTGTTCCTGGCCGACCCCGAGACCCAGGCGATCATCATGATCGGCGAAATCGGCGGCGACGCCGAGGTCCAGGGTGCCGAGCTGCTGAAGCGGTCCAAGATCAAGAAGCCGACCGTCGGCTTCATCGCCGGCCGTACCGCTCCTCCCGGCCGCCGCATGGGCCATGCCGGTGCGGTGATCTCGGGCGGCAACGACACCGCCGACTTCAAGGTGGAAGCCCTGAAGTCCGCCGGTATCGCCGTCGCTGATTCGCCGGCCTCGCTGGGCTCGACCATGGTGAAGCTCCTCGCTGGGGGCTGAACCAACTAGACGAACGGTCCGGCGCATCGCCGGAGCGCCGGACCGCCGGTGCGCCGGACCGCTTATAATAAGAATAAGACTGTTTGCGCCGTCCAAGATGCGGCGCCCGGCGGCGCCGCCCGGCCCGAATATGAAAGGGACGCGGGCTAGAACCTGCGTCGAATCCCGAACATGACAAAGCAGTTCGACGAATCGTCCTTTCTGAGCGGCGGCAACGCCGTCTTCATCGCGGAGCTTTACGCCCGCTATCTCGAAGACCCCGCGTCCGTTGATGCATCCTGGGTCTCCTTTTTTCAGGAGCTCAAGGACGACGGCTCGCAGCTGGTTCAGGATTTCAAGGGCACCGCCAATGCGCGGCGCGACCTCCAAATCATCGGCGCCATCGATCCCGAGGCCGCCGCCGCCGCCGCTGCCGCCGCCAAGAAGGCGGGCGACAAGGCCGGCAAGGGCGCCGCGCCCGCCGTTGACACCGCCGCCATCCGCCAGGGCCAGATCGATTCCATCCGCGCCCTGATGCTGATCCGCTCCTACCGCGTCCGCGGCCATCTGATGGCCCAGTTGGACCCGTTGGGCCTGACCAAGCGTGAACAGCATCCCGAGCTGGATTACCGCACCTACGGCTTCACCGATGCCGATCTCGACCGCGAGATCTTCATCGACCATGTGCTGGGCCTGGAAAGCGCCAAGCTCAGGGACATCGTGCGCCTGGTGCAGGAAACCTACTGCTCGTCCATCGGCGTCGAGTTCATGCACATCCAGGATCCCGACCAGAAGGCCTGGATTCAAAAGCGCATCGAATCCATCCACAACCGCACCGACTTCACGCCGCGCGGCAAGACCGCCATCCTCGAGCGGCTGACCGAGGGCGAGGGCTTCGAGCGCTTCCTGCAGATGAAGTACACCGGCACCAAGCGCTTCGGCCTTGAGGGCGGCGAAAGCGTCATCCCGGCCCTGGAACAGATCCTCAAGCGCGGCTCGCAGCTGGGCGTCGACGAGGTGGTGCTGGGCATGGCCCACCGCGGCCGCCTCAACGTGCTGGCCAATTTCATGAAGAAGCCCTATCAGGCCATCTTCTCGGAATTCCAGGGCAACGCCGCCAACCCGGAAGACGTCCAGGGTTCGGGCGACGTGAAGTACCATCTGGGCACCTCGGCCGACCGTGACTTCGACGGCAAGACCGTCCACCTGTCGCTGATGCCCAATCCGTCGCACCTGGAAGTGGTCGGCCCGCTGGTGGTCGGCAAGGTCCGTGCCAAGCAGACCCAGTTCGGCGACACCGAGCGCAAGCGGGTGATGGGCATCATTCTGCACGGCGATGCCGCCTTCGCCGGCCAGGGCGTGGTGCCCGAGGTCATGCTGTTGTCGCAGCTGACCGGCTACGCCACCGGCGGCACCATGCACATCATCATCAACAACCAGATCGGCTTCACCACCGCGCCGCAATATTCGCGGTCGGGTCCGTATTCGTCGGACGTGGCCAAGGGCTTCCAGGCCCCGGTGTTCCACGTCAACGGCGATGATCCCGAAGCGGTGGTGCACGTCACCCGCATCGCCACCGAATACCGTCAGGAATTCGGCGCCGACGTGGTGATCGACATGGTCTGTTATCGCCGCCACGGCCATAACGAATCCGACGAGCCGGCCTTCACCCAGCCGCTGATGTACCGCAAGATCGCCAGCCATCCGACCACCCGCGCGCTGTATTCGGAAAAGCTGGTCGCCGAGGGCACCATCACCCGCTATGAAGCCGATGCCATCTTCGCCAATTTCCAGGCTCGCCTGGAAAGCGATTACGAAGCGGCCAAGAGCTTCAAGGTCAACAAGGCCGACTGGCTGGAAGGCAAGTGGCAGGGCCTGGTGCAGCTGTCCGAGGAAGAGGAATTCCGTGAGGAGAAGACCGGCGTCAGCGCCGATATCCTCAAGGAAGTGGGCCATGCGCTGGCCACGACTCCCCAGGGCTTCAACGTCAATAAGAAGATCGTCCGCCAGCTCCAGGCCAAGAAGGAGATGATGGACAAGGGCGAGGGCATCGACTGGGCGACCGCCGAGGCCCTGGCCTTCGGCACCCTGCTGGTGGAGGGCAATGCCGTCCGTCTGTCCGGTCAGGATTGCGGCCGCGGCACCTTCTCGCAGCGCCATTGCCGCCTGACCGATCAGGAGACCGAGGACCGCGTCGAGCCCCTCAACCACATCCGTCCCGGCAACCAGGCCTATTTCGAGGTCATGGATTCGCCGTTGTCGGAAGAGGCGGTGCTGGGCTTCGAATACGGCTATTCCCAGGCCGAGCCCAACACGCTGACCCTGTGGGAAGGCCAGTTCGGCGATTTCGCCAACGGCGCCCAGGTCATCATCGACCAGTTCATCAACTCGGGCGAGTCCAAGTGGCTGCGCATGTCGGGTCTGGTGATGCTGCTGCCCCACGGCTATGAAGGCCAGGGCCCCGAGCATTCCTCGGCCCGCTGGGAACGCTATCTCCAGCTCTCGGGCGAGGATAACTGGCAGGTGTGCAACATCACCACTCCGGCCAATTACTTCCATGCGCTGCGGCGTCAGCTGCGCCGCAACTTCCGCAAGCCCTTGATCATCATGACCCCCAAGAGCCTGCTGCGGCACAAGCTGTGCGTCTCCAAGCTGGACGATCTGGTCACCGGCTCCCGGTTCCGCCGCGTCCTGCCCGAGACCGAAAAGCTGGTGGCCGATGCCAAGATCCGTCGCGTGCTGCTGTGCTCGGGCAAGGTCTATTACGACCTGCTGGAAGAGCGGACCAAGCGCGGCCTCAAGGACGTGGCCATCATCCGCGTCGAGCAGCTCTATCCGTGGCCCAAGGACACCATCAAGGCCCAGCTGGCCCGCTACCCCAACGCCGAATTGTTGTGGGTCCAGGAAGAGCCGGCCAATATGGGCCCGTGGACCTTCGTCGACCGCCGTATCGAGTTCATCTGCGAGGAACTCGATATCAAGGCGAGGAAGGCCCTGTATTGCGGCCGCCGTGCCGCCGCTTCGCCGGCCACCGGTCTCTACAAGACCCATGTGGCGGAACAGGAATGGATCGTCGACCAGTCGCTGTCCGGTGACATCCTTGCCTTGCCGCAGCCGTTCCGCCGCGCCTCCAAGCTCTCCCGTCTGACTGCCTAGAAGAGGGATAACCAAGAAAATGACCACCGAAATCAAGGTGCCCACCCTGGGCGAGTCCGTTACCGAAGCCACCATCGCCAAGTGGTTCAAGGCCGTGGGCGATGCCGTCCGCGCCGATGAGCCCCTGGTCGAGCTGGAGACCGACAAGGTCACCGTCGAGGTCAATGCGCCCTGCGCCGGTACCCTGACCGACATCGTCGCCGCCGCCGGCGCCACCGTGGAAGTGGGCGCCCTGCTGGGCGTTCTCGGTGCCGCCGGTGCCGCCGCCGCCGCGCCCAAGCCCGCCGCCGCCGCTCCGGCCGCCGCCGCTCCGGCGCCCGCGCCCGTCGCCGCAGCCGCCCCCGCGGCAGCTCCCACCCCCGCGCGTCCGTCCGGCCCTGCGGCGCCCGTCATCGCGTTCCCGAGCGGCGCCAACGTCACCGTCGAGCCGATGTCGTCGATGCGCAAGAAGATCGCCGAGCG
>JACQAD010000032.1 GCA_016195125.1 Magnetospirillum sp. | reverse complement strand
CGGGACGCATCGGCGCCTCCATGGCCGCCGAGATCGGCACCATGCGCGTCACCGAGCAGATCGACGCCCTGACCACCTTGTCCACCAGCCCCTTCAAATATCTGGTGGCGCCGCGCATCCTGGCCGGCACCCTGATGCTGCCGGTGCTGGTGCTGATCGCCGACATCATCGGCGTGTTCGGCGGCTATATCGTCGGCGTCTACAAGCTGGGCTTCAACTCGGCCACCTATATCGCGCGCACCTGGGAATTCCTCGAGCCCCTGGACGTGATCTCGGGCCTGACCAAGGCCGCGGTGTTCGGCTTCCTGATCACCCTGATGGGCTGCTACAACGGCTATTACTCCAAGGGCGGCGCCCAGGGCGTCGGCGCCGCGACCACCAACGCGGTGGTGTCTGCGGCCATCATGATCCTGGTGTTCAACTACATCATCACCGCCATGTTCTTCGGGAAATAGTCCATGACCTCCGCGCCGAAAATTCAACTCGCCGGTGTTCACAAGGCCTTCGGTCCCAAGGTCGTGCTGGACGGTATCGATCTGTCCGTCGCCAAGGGCGAATCGGTGGTGGTGATCGGCGGCTCGGGCACCGGCAAATCGGTGATGCTGAAATGCATCCTGGGCCTGCTGCGCCCGGAAAGCGGCTCCATCAGGATCGACGGCCAGGAAGTGGTCGGCATCAAGGCCCGCGAGCGTGAAGAGGTCATGCGCAAATTCGGCATGCTGTTCCAGGGCGGCGCCCTGTTCGATTCGTTGAAGGTGTGGGAGAACGTGGCGTTCGGGCTGATCCAGGGCCAGAAGATGGACCGCGCCAAAGCCCGCGACATCGCCATCGAGAAGCTGGCCCAGGTGGGCCTCGCCGCCTCCTCGGGCGAGCTGTTTCCGGCGGAATTGTCTGGCGGCATGCAAAAGCGCGTCTCTCTCGCCCGCGCCATCGCCACCAGCCCGGAAATCATCTTCTTCGACGAGCCCACCACCGGCCTTGATCCCATCATGGCCGACGTCATCAACGATCTGATCGTCAAATGCTGCAAGGAAGTGGGCGCCACCGCGCTGTCCATCACCCACGACATGGCCTCGGCCCGCAAGATCTCCGACCGCATCGCCATGCTTTATAAAGGCAAGCTGATCTGGGTCGGCCCGGCCAAGGATATCGACGCTTCCGGCAACGAATACGTGGATCAGTTCATCCACGGGCGCGCCGTTGGGCCGATCACCATGGAATTGCGGGCTTAGCCATCGCCAGAGGGGGTCACGCCTTGGCCAAATCACCCGCCTCCCAATTCGTCTGCCAGGAATGCGGCGCCGTCACCGGCAAATGGGCCGGCAAGTGCGAGGCTTGCGGCGCCTGGAACTCCATCACCGAGGAAGCTGCGCGGGAAGAAGTGCCCAAGGGCCTGTCCGGCGGCAAGGGCAAACGCATCGAATTCGTCGGCCTGGAGGGCAGCGCCGCGCCCCTGACGCGCATGCTGACCGGCATTCATGAGCTTGACCGGGTGGCGGGTGGCGGGCTGGTGCCCGGCTCGTGCCTGCTGGTGGGGGGCGATCCCGGCATCGGCAAGTCCACCTTGCTGCTGCAGGCCACGGCGCTGCTGTCGGCCCAGGCGACGGTCGCCTACATCTCCGGCGAGGAGGCGGTGGATCAGGTGCGCATGCGCGCCCAGCGTCTGGGCCATGCCAAGGCCAAGGTCGCCCTGGCCTCGGCCACCTCGCTCCGTGACATTCTGTCCACCCTGGATGCGCCCGACGCGCCCCAGGTGGTGGTGATCGATTCCATCCAGACCGTCTATGCCGACAACATCGAATCGGCGCCCGGCACCGTGTCGCAGGTCCGCGCCTGCGCCGCCGAATTGATCCGTCTGGCCAAGCGACGGGGCTTCGTGCTGTTCCTGGTGGGCCATGTCACCAAGGAGGGCACCATCGCCGGCCCTCGGGTGCTTGAGCACATGGTCGATACCGTGCTGTATTTCGAGGGCGATCGCGGTCATCAATTCCGCATCCTGCGCGCCGTCAAGAACCGCTTCGGCGCCACCGACGAGATCGGGGTGTTCGAGATGACCGAAACCGGCCTGTCGGAGGTGGCCAATCCCTCCGCCCTGTTCCTGGCCGAGCGTCGGGGCAACGTCTCGGGCTCATGCGTCTTCGCCGGCATGGAGGGCACACGGCCCATGCTGGTGGAGATCCAGGCCCTGGTGGCGCCAAGCTCCCTGTCTTCGCCGCGCCGCGCCGTGGTCGGCTGGGATACCAACCGTCTGTCCATGGTGCTGGCGGTGCTTGATGCCCGCTGTGGGCTTGCTTTGTCGGGCAATGACGTTTATTTGAACGTCGCTGGCGGCTTGCGGATCGCCGAGCCTGCCGCCGACCTTGCCGTCGCCGCGGCGCTGGTGTCGTCCGCATCCGATGTGCCCGTTCCCGCCGACATGGTCGTGTTCGGCGAGATTGGGCTTTCCGGCGAGGTCCGGGCGGTGGCCCAGGCCGACACCCGTCTGAAGGAGGCCGCCAAGCTCGGCTTCGCGCAGGCGCTGGTGCCGGCCCGGCCGCGCAAGGATAAGGGTGGCGCCGCAAGTGGCGCGGCGTCGTCGCTGGCGATCCGCACCATCGGTCATTTGCAGGACGTGCTGGGGCTGTTCCGGCACGAGTAGGATCGACGAGCCGAGGCCTGGCCTTGGCGAGGGCGCGCCGTGTGGCGCGGGAGCCAAGCGCGCGCAGGCGCGCGCCCGGCGCCTGAGGGACACCAGGCGAGTTGCAGGGGCAATTCGCCGTATAACTTGGACAGGGCCATGGGAAACCTCAACATCACCGCCGTGGACGTGGTCGTCGCCGTGGTGCTGCTCGGCTCCGCCGGCTTCGCCTTCATGCGCGGCTTCGTGCATGAGGTGCTGTCCATCACCTCCTGGGTCGGCGCCATCTTCGCCACTCTTTACGGTTTTCCCCACGCCCAACCCTTTTTCCGCTCTCATATCGGCACCGCCTGGGTGGCGGACGCCGCCACCGGAGCCGCCCTATTCCTGGTGACTCTGCTGGTCCTGTCGCTGGTGACCAAGCGGGTGGCGGATTCCGTACGCAAGAGCGCGCTCAATTCCGTGGATTCGTCCCTGGGCTTCGTCTTCGGTCTGGCGCGTGGCGCCGTGCTGCTGTCCCTGGCCTATATGTCGGCGGCCTGGCTGTTCGACGGCCCCGAGCAACAGCCCTCGTGGCTGGCCGAGTCCAAGAGCCGGCCTTGGCTGGAGCGGGGCGCCTCCCTGCTGCAATCCCTGGCCCCGGCCGGGTTGACCAGCAAGGCCGAGGGCAAGACCCGCGAGGCCTCCGCCGAGGCCCGCCAATTGCTGGAAGCGGAAAAGACCTTCCAGAAATTCGTTTCGCCGCAACCGGCAAATCCGCCGGCCCATCCCGCCGCCGACGGCAAGAGCGATGGCAAGACCGGCGGTCATCCCAATCAGGGTTACGACACCGAAAGCCGTACCCAGATGGAGCGGTTGATCCGCAGCAACCAGTAGGACGCGCCCCCATGCTGACCACCCATCCGTATGACGACGACCATCTCCGCGAGGAATGCGGTGTGTTCGGCATCTTCGGCCACCCGGAAGCGGCGGCCCACGTGGCGCTGGGCCTGCACGCCCTGCAGCACCGCGGCCAGGAAGCCGCCGGCATCGTCGCCTTCGATGGAACCCAGTTCCACAATCACCGCGGCCTGGGGCATGTGGAGGACAATTTCGGCTCCGAGACGGTGATCCGCCGGCTCAAGGGCTCGCAGGCCGTCGGTCACGTCCGCTATTCCACCACCGGCGAAACCCTGCTGCGCAATGTCCAGCCGCTGTTCGCCGAAATGGAGTTCGGTGGCCTGGCGCTGGGCCATAACGGCAATCTGACCAACGCCATGGCGCTCAGGCGTCAGCTGGTGCGCCGCGGCTGCCTGTTCCAGTCCACCACCGATACCGAGGTGATCATTCACCTCATCGCCATCAGCCTTTACTCCACCGTCGAGGACCGCCTGATCGATGCCCTGCGGCAGATCGAGGGCGCCTATTCCCTGGTGGCGGCCACCACGGATTCGGTGTTCGGCGTGCGCGATCCCCTGGGCATCCGCCCGCTGGTGCTGGGCCGTCTGGACAAGGCCTGGATCCTGGCTTCCGAATCCTGCGCTCTCGACATTATCGGCGCCGAGTTCGTGCGCGACGTGGAACCGGGCGAGATCGTCATCCTGAACGCCGAGGGCATCCGCTCGGTCAAGCCCTTCGTCAAGCGCAGCAGCCGCTTTTGCATCTTCGAATACATCTATTTCGCCCGCCCCGATTCGGTGGTGGAAGGCACCAGCGTCTACGAAGCGCGCAAGCGCATCGGCAGCGAGCTGGCCCGTGAAAGCAACGTCGCCGCCGACGTGGTGGTGCCGGTGCCGGATTCGGGCGTGCCCGCCGCCATCGGCTTTGCCGCCGAGGCCAAGATCCCCTTCGAGCTGGGCATTATCCGCAACCATTACGTGGGCCGGACCTTCATCCAGCCGACGGACAACATCCGCCATACCGGCGTCAAGATGAAGCACAACGCCAACCGCCCCATGCTGGCCGGCAAGCGCGTCATCCTGGTGGATGATTCCATCGTGCGCGGCACCACGTCGCGCAAGATCGTCGAGATGGTGCGCCAGGCCGGCGCCACCGAGGTGCACATGCGCATCTCCAGCCCGCCCACCACCCATTCCTGCTATTTCGGCATCGACACCCCCGAGCGGGAAAAGCTGCTGGCCGCCCGTTACGACGTGGAAGGGATGGCCAAGCTGATCGGTGTCGATTCCCTGGCCTTCATCTCCATCGACGGACTGTACCGCGCGGTGGGCGAGCCCGGCCGCGACAAGGACCAGCCGCAATTCTGCGACGCCTGCTTCACCGGCGATTACCCGGTGGTTCCCACCGACTTCGTGGGCGCCAACGGCGATAGCAAGCAGTTCTCCCTGCTGACCGAGGACGCTCCTTGATGACTGGACGTCTGAACGGACGTGTGGCGCTGATTACCGGCGCCTCGCGCGGGATCGGTGCCGCCCTGGTGCGGCGCTTTGCCGCCGAGGGCGCCGAAATCGTCGCCATCGCCCGCACCCAGGGCGCCCTGGAGGAAGTGGACGATCAGGTCCGTTCCGCCGGCGGCAAGCCGCTGGTGCTAGTGCCCGAGGATCTGCTCAAGCCCGGCCTGATCGAACAGGTCGCCGCCGCCATCTTCCAGCGCTGGGGCCGCCTTGACATTCTGGTGGGCAATGCCGGCGCCATCGGCGGCGGCCTGACGCCGGTGGCCCAGCACGCCCCCGACGCCTGCGACCCTTTGCTGCGCATGGCCGAGGCCGGCCGGGCGGTCTTCACCACCACGGGTGTCACCCGCCAGATCCTGCCGTTCTGGGGGGCCTATGCCGCCAGCAAGACGGCGCTGGAAACCATGGTCAAGACCTGGGCCGCCGAGGTGAACAACACCACCTCGCTCAAGATCAATCTGGTGGATCCGGGCATCGTCGCCACCCGCATGCGGGCCATCGCTTTTCCGGGTGAAGATCCGGCAAGCCTGACCCAGCCGGATCAGGTGACCGGCGCCTTTCTGGATCTGTGCCTGCCCACTTGCCAGCGGCAAGGCGAGGTCATACGGGCTCAACCCTAAGGGTATTTCCCCAGTCGGATCGCTCTTATCGTCACAATAGATCACGGGACCATCGGAAGGGCTTGCGCGCCGGCCCGCTGATGGGCTATGCCCATTGATGTGGGGCGTGAACGGGCCATCTTGGGGGGTGGTTTCGACAATGGTCTTTGGGAAGGGACGGCCTGCTCGGCCGAAGTCAACCGGATGACGGGTTCCGATCCGCGAGAGGGGGCAAAAACCTTCGAGGCCAAGGTTGCCAGCCTTATTGCCGCCACTCGCCATCTTGAAATACCCCATATCCTCATGCTGCGCCGGATGACGCTGCGTGATCCCGAAGCGCGCAAGTGGGCGAATGAGAAGCAGCTGGGCGTGGTCTTCTCCGTCATCCTCACCAAATCCATCGAACGTTATGGCGTCGACAAGCTGAAGCTGGCCCGCGACCGCAACTTCCAACCGTTGCTGCCGGCCGGCGGCGACGGCCGTGACGAGGATTTGCGGGTTCTGGCCGACATCGCCACCCAATTACTGGGTCCGCCGCAGATGACCGAGGCGGAGAGCGCCCAGGCCGGCTTCCATGCCCTGCTCACCCGTGGTGCCGTCGCCCCACCACTCCGCACCATCCGCACCCAGGCCCCGGTCCGCGAACCGCCGCCCCTGTTCGCCGCCCAGCTGGGCGCCGGCAGCGACCGCATGGGCAAGATGATGCCCAAATTCCAGATGTCTCCGGCGCAAGGCGGGTCGGGCGCCAATGAACCGGACAAGCCGTTCACCGACTTCCCCACCCTGTTCGACGACACCATCTGCGCCTACACGGAAAAGATTCTCAGCATCTTCCGCATCACCGGCCCCTCCAAGGGCATCCGTCTGCCTTTCCTGCTGTCCCCCGAATTCGGCGTGGTCTACCGCGAGGTGCTGACCAAGTTCATCCTGCCGCAAATGCGCTCCACAAGGCACATGCAGACCCTGGCCCACAGCTACAATTGGGCCGAGGTCGGCGGCGAGAAGCTCATCGAGATCATGCAGGGCAGCGAGGTCAACAACCCGATCCTGCACAATTGGGACGGCCGCTGGGCCGCGTTCCGCGCCCCCAAGGCGGTCAAGGGCAAGAAGGCCCCATCCCCGAAGCCCGACGACAATCCCTGGCCGCTGCTGCGCGAGGATGCCACCCGTTATAATTACGAGCCGCCGACCGAGGCCAATATCATCCTGCTTCAGGACGTGATCCGCTATGAAGCCGATGTCCTGGCCAAATGCTGGCGCGAGCTGACCCAGCTTTAC
>JACQAD010000031.1 GCA_016195125.1 Magnetospirillum sp. | reverse complement strand
GCCGCCACCACCGCCGCCGCCGCCCAAGCAGGAGCCGCCGCCTCCCCCCAAGGTCGCCAAACCGCCGCCGCCGGCCTATGTGCCGCCACCCAAGGTCCAGGTCCAGGCCCCGCCGCCCACCGCCATCACCGCCACCACCAATGTGGTGCCCCTGGCGCCGCCACCCCCCGCCGCCATCGTCGCTCCCACGCCGGAGCCGGTGCGTGATGTCCTGCGCGTGCCCCCCGCCCTGGATCAGGCCCGCCCCTGCAAGCCGCCCCAATACCCGCCGGCCTCGCGCCGGGCCGAGGAGAGCGGATCGGTGGTGCTGAAATTCCTCATCGATGCCGACGGCGCCGTGATGGAAAGCAATGTGGACGGCTCGAGCGGCTTCGAACGGCTGGACGAAGCCGCCCGTCAGGCCCTGGCTCAGTGCCGTTTCAAGGCGGGAACCGTCGATGGCCGCCCCGAACGCTCTTGGGCCCGCATCCGTTATGTCTGGAAATTGAATTGAACAAAGGCAAAGCCATGACCCGTCTCGTTAGCGCCGCCCTCCTGGCCCTGCTTGTCGCGCTGCCGCATTCCGCCGCCTGGGCCAGTCATGTGGGAGATACCGCCCAGCTGACCAAGCAGATGGTGGAGAATCCCTATGGTCTGGACGCCCTGTGGGCCCAGGGCGATTTCGTCTCCAAGGGGACGCTGATGATCCTGGCGGTGATGTCCGTGGCCACCTGGACCATCCTGGTCTCCAAGCTGATCGAACAGGCCCGGTTGATGCGCCACGCCAAGCTCGCCAATGCCGGGTTCTGGAAGGCCAAGTCGGTGGCCGAGGGTGTCGCCCTGCTGGCCGAGGACAGCCCGTTCCGCTTCGTGGCCACCACCGGCATGGAATCCGCCCAGCACCACGAAGGCTCGCTGACCGAGAAGATCGACCTGCACACCTGGGTGACCATGTCCATCCAGCGCGCCGTCGGCGAAATCGTCTCGGAACTGCAAAGCGGCCTGGCGGTGCTGGCCACCATCGGCTCCACCGCTCCCTTCGTCGGGCTGTTCGGCACGGTGTGGGGCATCTATCACGCGCTGACCGCCATCGGCATCGCCGGTCAGGCCGCCATCGACAAGGTCGCCGGCCCGGTGGGCGAGGCCCTGATCATGACCGCCTTCGGTCTGGCCGTGGCGGTGCCGGCGGTGCTGGGCTACAACCTCCTGGTCCGCCGCAACAAGCTGGCCGCCGAGAAAGTCCGCGCCTTCTCCGCCGACCTGCACGCCGTTCTGCTGGCCGGTGCCAATGGTGCCGCCGCCGGCCTCCGGGTGGTGCGCTGACATGGCCATCTCCCTTGGTCCGGCCGATGGCGATGACGACGACGAGGTGATGTCCTCCATCAACACCACGCCCCTGGTGGACGTGATGCTGGTGCTGCTGATCATCCTCCTCATCACCATTCCGCTGCAGACCCATTCGGTGAACCTGGACATGCCCAACGGGCCGCCGCCCGTGGCCGCTCCCCTGCCCGAGGTGGTGCGCATCGACATCAATGCCGAGGGCGCCGTTACCTGGAATGGCCAGACCGTCGCCGACCATGCCGAGTTGGACTCGCGCCTGCACGCCGCCGCCATCGCCCAACCGGCACCGGAAGTGCACATCCGCCCAGACAGAGCGGTCGCCTATGGACCGGTGGCCTCGGTGCTGGCCGCCGCCCAGTTGCAAGGAATCACCAAATTGGGCATCGTCGGCGCCGAGCAATTCCTGCCCTGAGGATTCCTACTGCGCCAGGCTGAAGACGTCGCTGGGCGGGATCACCAGGGCGCCCGCCATCTGGATGCAGACCGCCAGCACGATCAGAGCCAGGCACAGGCGCAGCATCTCTCCGCCCAATCTGGCCCCCAGGCGGGCGCCGAACTGGGCTCCCACCGCACCGCCCGCCAGCAGGATCAAAGCCAGGGGCATATCTACCGTCTGGGTGGTGATGGCCTGCAGCAGGGTGACGTTGGCGGTGACGAAGATCATCTGGAACAGCGAGGTTCCCACCACCACCGAAGTGGGCATCCCCAGGACGTAAATCATCAGCGGCACCAGGATGAAGCCGCCGCCGACGCCCATGATCGCCGCCAGCAACCCACCGAAGGCGCCGACCCCGATGGGCAGCAGCGCGCTGATGTAGAGGCCCGAGCGGGGAAAACGCATGCGCAGCGGCAAGGCGTGCCAGGAATGATGGACATGGCGCTTGCCGGGGGGCTTGCCGACACTGCCGGCGCGCATGGCGCCGATGGTCTCGATCAGCATCAGCCCGCCCACCGAGCCCAGGAAGCCCACATAGGACAGGCTGATCACCAGATCGATCTGGCCCAGCTTCTTGAGCAGGGCAAAGGCCCAAACCCCGAGGCCGGACCCGGCGAAACCACCCGCCAGCAGGAAAACCGCCATCTTGACGTCCACATTGCGCCGCCGCCAGTGGGCGAAGACGCCCGAGACCGACGACCCCAGCACCTGATTGGCCCCCGACGCCACCGCCACCGCCGGCGGAATGCCCAGCATGATCAGCAGCGGCGTCAGCAGGAAACCACCGCCCACCCCGAAGATTCCCGACAGGATTCCGATGCCGCCGCCGACGGCCAGCAGACTCCATATATCGACGGATTGCTCGGCGATGGGCAGGTAGATATGCATGGAGGACGCTCTCCGAAGGGGTCAAGATGATGCTCATTATGCATCGCGAAAATGACGCACAGATGACGACGCCCCCATATATTATGAAAATGGCGTACACTGCGACAAATCGCTTGTGACCTGACTTTTGGGCAGCTAGACATCTCCTCGCAAGCAGACACATATGCGTTGGACATATGCACTAAGGGCGGGGCGGATGCGCGTCAACGAACCTATCACCAATCGCGAGATCAAGCTTCCCGAAGGCACCATTCTGGTGTCCAAGACTGATCTGGCCGGTCGAATCACCTTCGTCAACCAGGCCTTCATCGAGATGAGCGGCTTTACCGAGGAAGAACTGATCGGCGCCCCCCATAATCTTGTCCGCCATCCGCACATGCCTGCGGTCGCCTTCGCCGATCTGTGGAAGACCATCAAGGCCGGCAAGCCCTGGGAAGGCATCGTCAAGAACCGCGCCAAGAGCGGCGACCATTACTGGGTCCGGGCCAACGCCACTCCCGAGGTCGAGAACGGCGAGATCACCGGCTACATCTCCATCCGCTCGGCACCGACACGCGCCCAGATCGAGGCCGCCGAGCGTATCTACGAGCTGGTCCGTAGCGGCCAGGCCCGCAATCTCAAGGTCGAGGAAGGAAGGGTCGTCAGCACCACTCTGGCCGCCCGCTTCGGCCGCACCCTCAACAGCATCGGCGGACGTCTGGCGATCATGATGGCCCTGATGGTCGGCTTCATGGGCCTGATTTCCTGGCTCGACCTCGGAGTTCCGGTTTCCCTGGCCCTGGGCGCCGTGCTGGCCGGCAGCATGTCGGTGCCGCTGATCCGCTATCTGCGCCGTCCCATCGCCACTCTGGAATACCATTTCGACGCCATCGCCCGCGGCGACTTCACCCACGAGATCGTCGGCGAGGGCGTCCACGAATTCCAGCGCTCCAATGCGCTGCTCCGGGCCATGGAGGCCAAGCTGGCCTACAGCGTGCTCGAGCGTGCCGAGAACGACCGCAAGGCCCATGAAAAGCTCAAGCACGAGATGCTCAATCTCACCGAGCTGCTGGAAGGCGAGGTCGACAACACCGTCTCGGAAATCTCCACCCAGGCCGAGCGCCTGAAGGAAGGCTCGGCCCGCCTGCTGGCCACCGCCGAGGAATTACGTGGCCGCGCCAAGACCGTGTCGAGCGCCATCGAGATCACCAGCGGCAACGTCCAGACCGTGGCCGGCGCCACCGCCGAGCTCGAGGCCTCGTCCCGCGAAATCACCGGGCGGATCCAGCGCAGTTCCGAGCATAGCGACGCCGCCCGCCACCGGGTCGAAGCCGCCAGCACCAGCGTCGGCACCCTGACCTCGGCCACCGCCCGCATCGGCGACGTGGTCACCCTGATCCAGAAGATCGCCGGCCAGACCCGCATGCTGGCGCTGAATGCCACCATCGAGGCGGCTCGGGCCGGTGAGATGGGCAAGGGCTTCGCGGTCGTCGCCAGCGAGGTCAAGGGCCTGGCCGACCAGACCGAGTCCGCCATCGGCCAGGTCAACGCCCAGGCCCGCGAGATCGAGCGCACCACCCAGGAAGCCGTCGCCACCGTCGAAGCCGTGGCCGACACCATCCGCGACATGGACGCCATTTCCGGCCAAATCGCGGCCTCGGCCGACGAACAGCGCGCCGCCACCGGCGAAATCATGGGCAGCGCCGTCCAGGCCGCTGACCACACCCGCGATGTGGCCGAGGCCGCCAGTGCCGTGCTGAACGGCGCCGAGCAGACTGGAATCACCGCCCGCAAGGTCAGCGAGCTGTCCTCGCTGGTCAGCCACGATATCGGGGCGCTGCAGCGGCGCCTGAACGTGATCCTGCGCACCTCCTATGGCGGCAATCGCCGCTCCGTCGAGCGCATTCCCGCCTCCATGGAATTCACCGCCACCTTCGCCGGCCGCAATTTCACCGGTCATACCGGCGACGTCTCACTGATGGGGGCGCTGCTGGTGGTGGGCGACGCCCCCAAACTGGAGGGTGAAATCGGCTCGATTACCTTCCCCGGCATCGGCGAGATCACCACCAAGGCCATCCTCGGCAGCAAGCTGGGCATCCAATGCCAGTTCCTCAAGCTCGGCAACGACATGAAGACGCGCCTGGCCGAGGCCATCGACACCGCCCAGGCCAAGGACAATCCGTTCATCGAGATCGCCCAGAAGGCCGCCGCCGACGTGGTCGGCGCCTTCGAGGCGGCCATCAGTTCCGGCCGGATTTCGCTGGCCGCCCTGTTCGAGAATGAATACACCCCCATTCCCGATACCGACCCCATGCAGATGATGGCTCCCCATGCCGAATTGACCGACCTGGTGGTGCCCGGCATCGTCGAGCCGATCCTGGCCGCCAATCCGCGCGGAGTGTTCTGCTGCGTTGCCGACCATAACGGCTATATCGCCACTCACAACAAGATCTACTCGCAGACGCCCCGGCCCGACGATCCGGTATGGAATGCCGCCCATTGCCGCAATCGCCGCATGTTCGACGACCGCACCGGCATCCTGGCGGCGCGCAATACCAAACCCTATCTGGCGCAGACCTATGCCCGCGACATGGGCGGCGGCGATTTCATGGTCTTGAAGGAAATCGACTGCCCCATCACCGTGGGCAAGCGCCACTGGGGCAGCATCCGCTACGGTATCAAGCTATGATCTTGGCGCCCGCCGTCCTCAGGCGTGGCCGACATCGCCCGACAGCAGGCCGACATCGACGCCCAGCTTGTGAATGGCCTGCTCGTATTTGTGTTCAAGATCGCGGTTGAACAGCAAGTCGGCATCAGCGGGAACCGTCAGCCAGGCATTGTCGCGGATTTCCGAATCCAGCTGGCCCGAGCCCCATCCGGCATAGCCAAGGGCCAGCAGGCTCTGGCTGGGGCCGTTGCCCTCGGCCATGGCACGCAGCACGTCCACGGTGGCGGTGAGCGCGACATCGCCGTCCATCAGCATGGTATTCTCGTGCACGTAATCGGCAGAGTGCAGGACGAAGCCGCGTCCGCTTTCCACCGGACCGCCGAAATGAATGCGGATTTCATCGCAGGCGGCGCTTGGGGCAATGTCCAATTGCTCGAGCAATTGCGGGAAGGTCAGCCCGCCGAACAGCTTGTTGACGACGATGCCCATGGCACCATCGGCATTGTGGGCGCACAGATAGACCACCGACCGCGAAAAACGGGGGTCTTCCATCTGCGGCATGGCGATCAGGATTTGTCCGGCCAGATAGCCGGTAGTCTTGCCTGCATGACCTCCAGATCATCATGCTTGCGCTTGCCGGACAGGAAGTTGGCCACCTGGACTTTGAGATAGCCGATATGCTGAGGCGCGATGGCGGGTTTCTTCAGCCGCCCCTCGCCCTTGCGACCGTGACACGGCCCGCAATCGGCGGCATAGAAGGCCTTGCCCGCCTCCAGGTCTCCGGGCTCACGCGGGATCTGCAGCACTTTCTTCATGATCTGCAGGCGGGCATAGCCGTCGGAAGGCATGTTGGCCGGCGGCTTGGTATCCAGCTTGACCTCGGACAGGAAGCGGGTGACGTCCAGCACATCGCGTTCGGACAATTCCCGATCCACGGCAAAGGGGATCATGGGAATGTTCTCGCGCTCGCGGCTCTTGAACTTACGCATCTGCTCGGCCAGGTAATCGGCGTTCAGTCCGCCCAGGCGCGGATACGAGCCGCCGCCGCCGCCGGCGCCCAGTTCACCATGACAGCCGGCGCAGATGCGCATCACGTCCTGGGCATTATCCTTGTCGTATTCGTAGGCGACGCCCTTGATCATGATGGGCGCCTGCTGCGCCTGGGCGTTCCCGGTGAGCGCGGCCAAGATCACGGCCACCGCCAAACCCCTGCCCGCACCGGTCTTCATGCTTCCGCCTCCCAATCATGCCTTGTCGGCACTGGTTACGGCGCTCCGGCGCGATCCGCATTGAGCAAGGTCAAGTCATCGGGCCGGTTCCTGTGCGAGTGTCGCCCGAGACAGGATCACCGCCGAGGAAGGCCCCCCCATGACGTCGTTCAAAGCCCGCACCGCCGCCGCCACGCTGATGGTTCTTGCCGCCAGCCCCGCTTTCGCCCTGGATTGGGCCGGCGTTCCGGGCAAGGAAGTGGTTCTGTTCTATCCGGGCCAGTCGTCGCTGGAATGGGTGCTGTCGGCCGATCACGGCGGCGCGCCCAAGGTCAAGAACGGCAAGGCCTGCCGCGAATGCCATCTGGGTGAAGAAAAGGATATGGGCGCCACCTTGGTCTCGGGCAAGAAGAACGAGCCCACCCCCATTGCCGGCAAGCCTGCCTTCTTGCCGGTCCAGGTCAAGGTGGCCCATGACGATCAGCGCCTCTATGTCCGGCTCGAATTCAAGGAAGGCACCCAACCCGACGCCAAGATGGATTCCGAGTTCGCCACCAAGGTCACCATGATGCTCGACGACGGCAGCCTGCCCGAGGCCACCCAGGCGGGATGCTGGGGCACCTGCCACGAGGATGCCGCCAGAATGCCGGCCGGCGGCACCGCCGATCGCTCCAAGTACCTGAACCGCACCCACACCAAGCCCGGCCGTCAGGGCGCGGGCGACGAACTGGTGGCCGCCGCCGATCTGGACAAGATGCGCGCCGCCGGTCAAGTGATGGAATATTGGCCGGCGCGGCTGAAGCCGGGCGCCGCCGCCCTCGCCGTCAACGGCACCATCTTCGACAAGCGCCAGGAAAGCAAACCGACGGAAATCACCGCCGAGGCCACCCAGGCCGACGGCACCTGGACCGTCACGCTGAGCCGCAAGCTGTCGGCGAGCGCGCCGGCCAAGACCATTTCCGCCGGAAAGAGCTACACGGTGGGCCTCGCCATTCATTCCGGCCATACCGCCCGGCGCTTCCACTACGTCTCGCTGGAGCACACCTTGGTCCTGGATAGCGGCGATGCCGATCTGGTGGCGGTCAAGAAATAACCGTCACCGGATCAGGGTTGCCGCTGCGCCTTGACCAGATCGCCGATGGAGACCAGACCCAGCAACTCACCTTCCTTGATCACCGGAATGTGACGGCAGCGGGTCTCGGTCATGATCTCAAGCATGTCCACGACGGAATCATTACCGGCGCAGGCGATGACGTCGCGGCTCATGGCGTCGGAGACCGCCATGGTGATCATGTCGCTGCCCAGGCGGGCGAAGGCGCGGGCGATGTCACGCTCGGACAGCATCCCGACGATGCCGCCGGTCCGGTCGGTGCAGATCACCGCGCCGATATTCTTTTCCAGCAGCAGCGAGGCCGCCTCCCGCAGCGACGCCGTGGCGTCGATCGAATGGGTCACGCGCCCCTTGTGAGCCAGCACCTCGGAAATCTGCATCATCCGCCCCTCTTCGCCACGATCAAATTTTGCATCCTTGCCATAGCAGCGGCGAGGCAATGAATTATGCGCGACACGACAACAGAGCATGTCGAAAATCATAACAGCGTGCAAACCGCCGACCGAGGTCGATGGCTTGGGTTATCGCCGTCGCCATGCTATAACCAAAGCCTTAATCGTCCAGTCGGGAGGGGGCGGCAGGATTGACCCTCGACGAGAAATTTATTTCCCGCCTGCAGTTGGTCGGCACCGTTATGGCCGTCAGCGTGCTGGTGCTCGGCCTGGGATTCTTCTTCATCCGCCAGATCACCGCCGAGGGTGAGGACAGTATCCAGGCCCTGGAGGCGCAGCAGATCCAGAGCGACCAGGATCTGCTGGTCCGTCAGGTTGAAACCGCCAAAGCCTTCCTGTCAAGTCTGCGCACCCATACCGAGAAACTCCTGAAGGCGGAAGTTCGTGAGCAGGTGGACCAGGCCCATGCCATGGCCACGGCCATCTACCAGCGCGAAAAGGGCAAGCGCTCCGACGCGGAAATCAAGACTCTGATCGTCGAGGCGCTCCGGCCCGCCCGGTTCTTCGGCGGCAAGGGCTATTTCTTCATCGACGGCATGGACGGATCATGTGTGCTGCTGCCGATCGCCCCCGGGCGCGAGGGCACGTCGCTGATGAACAACCGCGACGACACGGGCCGTTATATCATGCGAGGCCTGATCGAAGCCGCGCGGCTTCCCGTGGGGGACGGCTTTTCCCGCTATCGCTGGTTCGCCCCCGGCAATGCCGCCGAGATGGCCGACAAGATCGCCTATGTGCGCCATTTCGCCCCCTTCGACTGGCTGATCGGCACCGGCCAATACGTTTCCGATGTGGAAGGCAAGCTTAAGGGCGAGGCGCTCGATCGTCTGCGGCTGTTCCGCTTCGGACGCGATGGCAACGGCTATATCGCCGTGTTCGGCGAGAGGGATCAAGTCCTGGTCTCACCGTCTCGGCCCACCGACGAGGGCAAATCCCCTGAGCAATTGGAGGCCGGCCTGTATCAGGAGGCCGGCCGCCTGATCATCGAACAGGGCCGCAAGGGTGACGGCTTCGTCCGCTATGACTGGCCTCGCGTCGACGGATCGGGGACGGTATCGGCCAAACTGACCTACGTATCGCGGCTGGAGGATTGGAATTGGACCCTGGCCGCGGGCCTCCATCTCGACGAGATGACGGCGGCCACCGCCGAGCGCCGAGCCATTCTGTCTCGCAGCATCCGCGACAAACTGAGTCTGACCCTGGCCGCCTTGGCCATCGGCGTCACGGTGGCTCTCGGCATCGGCATCTGGTTCTCTGCCCTGACCGGGCGCCTGATCGGTCGCTATAAGGACAATCTCACCCGCCAGAACGACGAACTGCGCCGTTCGGCCCGCGATCTGTTCCTGATCAGCTCAATGGTGGATTCTTCGGCGGAAATGGTCTTTCTGACCGATTGCCAATGGCGCCTGATCTACGCCAACCCCTTTGCCTACCAGCAATTGGGGGGATCACCGGAAGAGATGCTCGGCCAGAATCTGCAGGAAATTTCCGCCGCCATCGCCGCCAGTCCGATGGTGGAAGGAGAGGACCACCACCGGTTCGAAACCAATCTGACCGCCAAGGATGGCCGGGTCATGATTGCCGAGATCGTCGCCAAGGATCTGGTCCACGAGGATGTCCTCTACCATTTCGCCATCGCCCGCGACATCTCCGAACGGCGGCGCTGGCAAACGGATCTTGAGAACAAAACCACGGCGCTGGAGCGGTCCAATGCCGATCTCGAGCAATTCGCCTACGTGGCCAGCCACGACCTGCGCGAGCCGTTGCGCATGGTGGCCAGCTATCTTTCCCTGCTGGAACGCCGTTATGGCGAGCGGCTGGACAAGGATGGCCAGGAGTTTCTCGATTTCGCCCGCGACGGTGCCCAGCGCCTGGACCGGCTGGTCCTCGACCTGCTGGAATTCTCGCGCATCGACCGCAAGGGAGCGCCCATTCGGGGCATGGTGGTGGGACCGGCGCTCCAGATCGCCGTGCGCAACCTGGCCATGGCCATCAGCGAAAGCGGCGGCCGCGTCGATTGGGGCGCCGATGTGGAGGGCGCCGCCATCAAGGGGGATGCCGGACAGATCGTCCGGCTGTTCCAGAACCTGATCGGTAACGCCATCAAGTATCGCGACCCCGACCGACCGCCCCAGGTTCTGATCACCGGCGTCGAGGCCGGGGCATCTTGGGAGTTCCGGATCACCGACAACGGTATCGGCATCGAACCTCAGTATTTCGAGCGCATCTTCGGTATCTTTCAGCGCCTGCACACCCGTGATAAATACGACGGCACCGGCATCGGCCTGGCGGTCTGCAAAAAAATCGTCGAGCGCCATGGCGGCAGCATTTCGGTCAAGTCCGAAATGGGAAAAGGCAGCACCTTCACCTTCATCCTGCCGAAGGCCTGAGCCATAGAATCCCGGACGGCCACGAACCGAGACCTGGGCCAACGCCCCACGGATATACAACACTTTAATTATGTATTTTAAATTTATAATAACAGATGGTATTCGTTGTTTTAACACCCGTTCTGACCCGGAGTCCCCCCGATGATCCGTCGCCTTCCCAGTCTGGCCGTCCTGGCATCGCTGGCCTTACTTTCCTCACCGGCCGCGGCCGAGGACAAAGGCAAGGCTGAATTGCTCAATGTCTCCTACGACATCGCCCGCGAGCTTTTTCAGCAGATCAATCCCGCCTTCCAGGCCACCGCCGCCGGCAAGGGCGTCGAGATCAAGCAAAGCCATGCCGGCTCGTCCAAGCAGGCCCGCGCCATTCTTGAAGGGCTGCCCGCCGACGTGGTGACCTTCAACCAGGTGACCGACGTGCAGGTGCTGGCCGATCGCGGCTTCGTGCGCAAGGATTGGCAAAGCGCCTATCCCTTCGGCGCCTCGCCCTATTTCTCGCTGCCCGCCTTCGTGGTCAGGAAGGGCAACCCCAAGGGAATCAAGAATTGGGACGATTTGGTCCGTCCCGACGTCAAGGTGATCTTCCCCAACCCCAAGACCTCGGGCAATGGCCGCTATACCTATCTGGCCGCCTATGCCTTCGCCCTGGAGAAGTACAAGGGTGATCAGGTCCAGGCCAAGGAGTTCATGAAGAAGCTGGTGGCCAATGTCCCGGTCTTCGACACCGGCGGGCGCGGCGCCACCACCACCTTCGTGGAACGCGCCACCGGCGACGTGCTGATCACCTTCGAGGCCGAGGTCGGCGGTGTCCTCAAGGAATTCGGCGCCGACAAGGTCGAGCCCGTCATTCCCCCGGTCAGCGTCCTGGCCGAGTTCCCGGTGGCGGTGGTCGACAAGGTGGCGGCCAAGAAGGGATCGGCCAAGCTGGCCGAAGCCTATCTCGGCTTCTTGTATAATGACGAGGCCCAGGACATCCTGGCCCGCAACTTCTACCGGGTGCGCTCGGACAAGGTGGCCAAGAAATACGCCGCTCTCTTCCCGCAGGTGCGCCTTTACACCGTCGAGCTGTTCGGCGGCTGGGAAAATATCTCGAAGATCCGACGACGCTCTGTTATCTGGGCGTCGTCGTCCTGCTGCCCATCGGCGCCATGCTGATGAAGGCGGCGGGCATGAGCCTGGACGGCTTCCTGGCCGCCACCACCGGCACCCGCGCCCTGGCCGCCTACCGGGTAACCCTGGTTTCGGCGGCCGAGGCGGTGGCCTTCAACGGGCTGGCCGGGCTGCTGTTCGCCTGGGTGCTGTCGCGCTATCAGTTTTCCGGCCGCAATCTGCTGGATGCTCTGATCGACCTGCCCTTCGCCATGCCCACCGCGGTGGCCGGTCTGGCCCTGGCCGCCGCCTTCGCGCCCAATGGCTGGATCGGACAATATCTCGAGCCCTGGGGCATCAAGATCGTCCACGCCCAGCCCGGCATCGCCATCGCCATGGCCTTCACCAGCCTGCCCTTCGTGGTCCGCAGCGTCCAGCCGGTGATCGAGGAATTGGAAGCCGATGTGGAAGAGGCCGCCCGCACCCTGGGGGCCAGCGAGACCCAGATCTTCCTGCGGGTGATCCTGCCGACCCTGGCGCCATCGCTGCTGGCCGGGATGTCGCTGGCCTTCGCCCGCTGCCTGGGCGAGTTCGGCGCCATCATCTTCATCGCCGGCAACCGCCCGTTCGAGACCGAGATCGCCGCCCTGCTGATCTTCATCCGCCTGGAGGAATACGAATTCGGCCCGGCCACCGCCATCGCCACGGTGGTGTTGGGCTTTGCCTTCATCACCATGCTGGTGACCAACGCCATCCAGGCCTGGCAACAGCGTTATCTGGCGAAAGGTTGAGCCCATGATCCCCGCCATGGCCGTTCATCACCGCTCGCACCGGCAAACTCGGGGCTGGCGCCAGTCATTGCTGATCGGCCTGGCCGCCTTCGTGGCGCTGGGCTTCCTGATGGTGCCCATGGCGGTGATCTTCGCCCAGGCCCTGTCCAAGGGCTGGGCGGCGTGGTGGCAGGCCATCAGCCAGCCCGACACCCTGCACGCCATCGTCCTGTCGCTGATCGTTCTGGCGGTGGTGGTGCCCATCAATGCCGTCTATGGCCTGTCGGTGGCCTGGGCGGTGACCAAGTTCCGTTTCAAGGGCAAGAAATGGCTGATCAGCCTGGTGGAGATTCCGTTCTCGGTCTCGCCCATCGTCGCCGGCGTGGCGGCACTGATGGTCTATGGCGGCAGCGGGCTGCTGGGCCCCTGGCTGGAGGCCAACGACCTCAAGGTGATGTTCGCCCTGCCCGGCATCATCATCGCCACCTTGTTCGTCACCTCTCCCTTCATCGCCCGCGAGCTGCTGCCGCTGATGCAGTTACAGGGAAGCGATGACGAGGAAGCGGCCCTGACCCTGGGCGCCGGCGGCCTCGCCATCTTCCTGCGGGTCACCCTGCCCAACGTCAAATGGGCGCTGTATTACGGCATCATCCTCTGCGCCGCCCGTTCGCTGGGTGAGTTCGGCGCCGTCTCGGTGGTGTCGGGGCAGGTCCGTGGCGAGACCATGACCCTGCCCCTGCAGATCGACCTGCTCTACCACGATTACGACTCGTCCGGCGCCTTCGCCGCCGCCTCGGTGCTGACCCTGCTGGCCCTGGTCACCCTGGTTCTCAAGCTGGTGGTGGAGCACCACTACAACCGCGAGATCGAGGCGACCCTGGCCGAGCGCCAGGACTGATCACTTCCGGCCGTTGTCGCGGTAATAATGGGCCACCTGGGCCGCAGCCTCGGCGAAGGAATCCTTCCACTTGTCCTTGGGCATGGCCGGCGGCGGCGGACAGGTCTTGGCCCCCTCCAATCCGCAAGACAATCGCCCAAGTCCATAGGCGGTAGGCCAGTGGACGTCATAGCTGATCTTGTCCGAGATGGCGGCGGCCAGCCGGGTGCCCGCGCTCACCGCCTCCTCGGCCTACTTGGGATGCTTGTGAAGGTAATCCATCAGTTTCTTGGTGGTGGCCTCACCCGAAATGGTAAAGGCGCGATTGAAGAAGCGTTCGTTGTTGATGATCTCGGCACGCCCGCTTTCATCGGCGAAGCGCAGCGAATCATACCAGCCGAGCACGGCGAACGCCGACACCATCTGCAATACCCCCGCCATGTTCTTGTCGCTCTCATTGGGCACATAGAACACGGCGTAAAGGTCCATGGCTTCCATGGGAGTGATGGAAACCGGATCCTTCTCGAAGGCGGTCAGGATGGCATCGAAGCGGTCCATGGCCGCCTTGTTCTTGCCCTTGCTGGCCTCGATGGCGCCGATCACGTTGGCGGTCTCGGCGCGCCGCGTCTGCCAGGCCTGCGGCTCCAGCTTGATCTCGATGGTCTGGCCCGGAAGTTCCTTGCCCGCCGGCCTGTCCGCAGCCAGGGCGGAAGCCCCCCACAAGGTCACGACCAAGGCCGACACCATCCACACTGATTTTAACATCGACGCCCCCCTTAGAGATTCTCGTCACTCGTTGAAATGTAACAGCCCGGCGCTGCGCCAGTTCCCAGGATCTCCCCGGCACGGTAGTCGCCAAAGGCAAATCCCATCTGTGCCTCAGCCGGGCAGGGTGAAATGGAAGGTGGCACCGTCACCCAGGCTTGACTCCACCCAGATCCGGCCGCCATGGCGCTCGACGATCTTGCGGCACACCGCCAGCCCGATGCCGGTCCCCTCATACTCGTTGCGGGTATGAAGGCGCTGAAAGATGTCGAAGATCCGCTCGGAGTATTCCGGGGCGATGCCGATCCCGTTATCCGAGACCGAAATCCGCCATTGGCCCGGCAGACGTTCCGCCGCGATGGTGATTGCGGATCGGCGATCGGGGCTGCGGTACTTGATGGCGTTGCCGATCAGGTTCTGAAACAGGCGCACCATTTCACCGTGCGAGCCCTCGATCACCGGCAAAGCGTCGGTTACCGAGATCTGCGCCCCCGCATCCTCGATCACCAGTTTCAGATTGGCCAGAGCGGTTTCAAGCACGTCGTCAAGCGCGATGGGCACCTGGGGATCACCGATGCGTCCGACCCGCGAGAACTCCAGCAGATCCAGCACCATCTTATCCATGCGCCGCGCCCCTTCGCGGGCGAATTCCAGAAAGTCGCGGCCATCGGCATCGAGAACATTCTGATAACGGCGATCGAGCAGGCCCATATAGCTGCTGATCATGCGCAGGGGCTCGCGCAGGTCGTGACTGGCCACATAGGCGAACTGCTCCAATTCCCGGTTGGAATTGTCGAGATCGCGCAGCAGCACCGTCTGGCGCTCGCGATATTCCACCCATTGGGAGATGTCACGCCCCACCGCCTGCACCTCGGTGACCCGCCCGGCATGATCGCGGATCGCGCCGCCCTCCCAGGCCACCCAGCGGGTTCCCGAAACCATGGGCATGCGGTTCTCGGTATCGGCGCGATAGGCGGGAGGCTGGGTAACCTGGGCGATGGCCTTGGCGGTTTCGGCAATGTCGTCCTTATGGATGAAGGCCTGCCAGGGTTGGCCTTCGATCTCGCGCGCCGGCAGGCCGAAGGCGTCGGCGAAGGCATCGTTGACGAAAACGAAGCGATCATCGGCACCGATCCTGACAATGAAGTCGCTTTGGGACTCGATCAGTCCGCGATAGCGCTCCTCGCTTCGTCCCAGGGCCTTGATATGGCGCTGCAACAGCCCGGTCAGGGCGAAGATGGCCAGGGCAAGGATGGCGACGACCAGGGAATGGGTCAGGGCCTCCGACCGCCACGACGCCAAGACTCCGTCAAGCGGGCGGCCGATGATCACCACCAGCGGCGGCAATTGAGGGTCGGTCAGGGTCCGCACCGCCGAGAGCTTGGTCTTGCCGTCGGTTTGAGTGATGTGGACATGGACGGAACTGGACTGGCCGGACTCGCGGTGAAGGGCGAAGGCCCCGCCCTTGGCGATATTCTTGCCGACAAAGGTGTCGGGATCGGGATCACGCCCGATGATGTCGCCTTCGGGCGTGACCAGCAGGGCGCCGGCCCCGTCCTCGCCGCTATGCACGGATTTCAGCAGGGTCTGGAAATAAGCCAGTTCCAGCGAAACGGAGACGATCCCCATAAATTGATGCCGATGATCGCGCAGCGGGCTGGCCGCCATGATGACCCGAGCATTGTCCACCCCGATGTTCAGCGGCTTGTCGACGTAGAGAGTGGATCCCGGCGCCAGGTCGCGGGCGCCGGAGAAGAATGCGCGCTTGGTGGTGTCGCGCCCCTCCACCTGGGGAAGGGTGGAAAAGGTAACGATCCCCGAACGGTCGGTGATGAAGGCCTGGCGAATTTCCGGGATCACCCGGACCTGGGAGGTCATGAAGCTCCGCAACGCCGACGGATCGTCGCGCGGCGCCTCGGCCAGGGATTTCAGAATCAGCCCAACCACCCGCAGGCTGCCGCGAACCTGCTCCTCGGTGACCCGGGCGGTATCGGCCAGATTGGCCCCGGCGACCCGGATGGTGCGGTCATATCCGGCGCGCAGCTGAAACCCGGTCAAGGCGACCAGCAACGCCACCAATGCGAGGGAGATGCCCCAGATACCCATGGGGGAAAGCCGCGTCAACAATGGCTTCGAATATGTCATCACCCCGCCCCCGAAGGAGCCAGGAGCGCCTCGCGCCGCCAAACTCCACCATCAGCCTACCTGATCTGGGTTTGTCGGGCCACACCCCTGAATTGATTCATCCCTCCAACGCCGCCATCAGGCTGAAATGGAAGGTGGTCCCCACATCGGGGGTGGATTCGATCCATAGCCGGCCACCGAAGCGCTGAACGATACGCCGGCATACCGCCAGGCCGATGCCGGTACCGCCCGGATACTGGGCCGGCTGCAGTCGCTGGAAGATGACGAAGATCTTTTCGTGATATTGCGCCTCGATGCCGATGCCGTTGTCGGAGACGGAAAAAGTCCAGTGATCGGCCCCATCCTTCTCGGCCTGGACGGTAACCTGCAGTTTACGTTCGGCGCTGCGATACTTGATGGCGTTGCCCAGCAGATTCTGGAACAGGCTGACCAGATGGGGCATGTCGGCCATGACCACGGGCAATTGGCCGATGGCGATGTCGCCCCCGGCCGCCTCCAGGTCCGACCGAACCATGGTCATGGCCTGGGCGGCGGCGTCCTGGGCGGAAATGGGGGTCAGCCCCCGCGAGCGGTCGGACAGCAAGGAATATTCCAGCAGATCCGAAATCAGGTGCCCCATCTGCCGCGACGAATCGACGATGAAGGTGATGAAATCATCGGCGTCGCTGTCCAGTTTGCCCCGATAGCGGCGCTCCAGCAATTGGGTATAGCTGACGATATTGCGCAGCGGCGTCTGCAGATCGTGGGACGCCACATAGGCGAATTGCTCCAGATCGGCATTGGACCGCGCCAATTCTTCCGAACGCTGTTCCAGGGCGCCCCAGGCCCGGGCCATGCCCAGGCCGCCCAGAATGGTTACGATCGAGAAGATTCCGGCCAGGACCAGGATCTTGGTCGCCTCGCGCCACCATTCGGCAAAGAAATCCTCGGTCGCCAGCCCCACCAGGGTGATCATGGGCAGATTGTCGATGGCCCGATAGGAGAACACCCGCCGGATATTGTCGGCTCCGGCATGGGCTTCGTAGGTGCCGCCCTGGGGATTGGCGGTGATCGTGGCGCGGAAGGTTTCGGAAACCTTGGTCTGGCCCACATAGCCGGCATGGGGAAAGCGGGCCAGCAGGTCGAAATCGCGACTGGCATCGCCGCGCATGACCACGGTGCCGTTGGCCCCGACCTCCAGATCGTTGAACTTGCGCTCGAACCATTCGATGGTCACCGGCGCATAGACCACCCCGCCGAATCCCCCGTCGGGCGCCGTGATCCTCCGGGCGAAGACCAGCACCCACTTGCCGCTGATCTTGCCCAGAATGGGCGAGGAAACCACCAGGCCGGACTTGGCATCATCACGCAGCCGGGCGAAGTAATCGCGGTCGCCGATGGTGACTCCCGGCGGAATCCCGCCCGATCCGGCGAGGACGACGCCAGCGGCATCGGAGACCCGGACGGAATCGGCCATGATCAGGCGCGAGTGCAGACGGCCGAGAAAACTCTCCATCGCCTTGTCGCCCATGGAATGACCGGCGGCCATCAGGCGCTGGGCTTCATCGGCCGCCGCCCGCAAGCCCAGGTCGACCCGGTCGATATCGGCGGCGACGCCTTGCGAAACCAGGCGATTGATGTTGCGCGAAAGGGTGGCCGCCCGATCCTGATACTGGCGGTAGCTGGCATCCAGAGAAACCCAGACCAGGGCAAAGACCGAGATATTGACGAAGAGCAGCAACGCAACGATGCGTCGCATCGGTGTCCGGATTAACCCGCTGATTGCCATCCCCCCTCCTTGCGCCGGAACCGTTCTGGCCCGCTTACAGCGCCACCACCAATAAGGGTGCGCGCGTCGATCAATAGGACATCATTATGCATGGCCTATGGATAAGCCAAAAGCCCCAGTCTCAGTCAGGCCATCCCTTTTCGAGAAATAACCGTGCCATCGACCTGGCCAAACGACCAGATCCTGGGGAAGAGGGATTTGGAATTGCCGGGTCAGTCGTTGGGCAGGGCCACGACCGATAGCCAGAAGCACTCGAACGACTTGAGCGCTTTGTAGAATTGATCGAATTCCACCGGCTTGGTCATATAGGCATTGGCCCCATGCTCGTAGCAGAAATCAATGTCGGATGGCAGGGCCGAGGTGGTCAGGGCGATGACCGGCAACTTCTTGAGGGTCGGGTCGGCGCGCATGATCGCCAGGACTTCCTTGCCCGAGACTTTCGGCAGATTAAGGTCAAGAAGAACCACGTCGATCTTGGGGGAATCGCGATAAGGCGGCTGATGCTTGAGAAAGGCCAGAGCCTCGGCGCCGTCGATGACGTGGTGAATGGAATTAAGAACGTGCGCGTCCTTCAACGCCTCGATCGCAAGGCGCGCATCGCCCGGATTATCTTCCACCAGCAGAATTTCAACAGTCCGCGCCCGCATCAATACATCCCTTGGCAGCAAGCAGAAAGGCTCCCAGTACCCTAGCCGAGCCCATACCATTGGGAAAGATGCAAATTGAATCCCTCCCATCATTGCCGCCCGGCGAGAGCGGTATTTTCCAAAGCCTCTCCATGACGGAACGCTCTTGAGACCGGAAGCCCAAGGGAGGAGCATAGATATAAATACATATCCAGCCTCAAAGACGTGGACATGAGCACCAGCCCAAGCATCAGCGGCAATGATGGCGGCCGGGCCAGAAAATTTTTCGTCGCCTTCGCCAACTCCGCAACGCCGTCCGGCGGGCAGAAGGATAATACCCCAGATTAAGACTTTAGTGGTGGCTTGGAGAGAGGTAGGCTTTCCCCTCTATGGTTGGGCCTCAAGGTGAGTTGATGATCCGCAGTCTCTTTGCCGCCCTCGTGATTCTGATCTCCATCAGCCCGGCCATGGCCGGGCCGGATTGCTCGCGGCCCCTCACCCTCGGCCTGCACGAGCACGGCCTGCTGTATTCGTCGGACACGGATACGGGCATCGACAAGGATATCGCCGCCGAATTGATCCGCCGCAGCGGCTGCAAGGTGACCCTCAGCCTGATGCCGCGCGCCCGTATCTGGCAATTGATCGAGAATGGCGCCCTGGATTTCAGTCTGTCGGGCATCACCAACCCGGAACGGGACCGCTTCGCCACCTTCGCCTGGTATATCAGCAACAAGTACTACCTGCTGGTCCGCAACGACGCCAAGGTCCAGACCCTGGCGGATTTCGAGCGCGACCCGGCCCTGAAGATCGGCATTATCCGCAGTTTCCGCTACAGCCAGGGCGGCAATCGCCTGGTGGACAGCCTGCAGGCCGCCAACCGGGTCAGCCAGTCGAGCGGCCTGGCCCCCCTTTACGAGGCGCTGGCGCTTAACCAGATTCAGGCCATGATCATCGAGCCCTTCGACTATCCGGTGCTGGACGAGAAGAAGATCAAGGACATCACCCGGATCATCGAATTCAACGATCCCCCGGTTCCCCATGGCGTGATCATGTCGAAGAAGGCCTTGCCCGAGCCCGAGCAGGAGAAATGGCGGACCCTGATCAACGATATGCGGGCCGATGGTACGGTTCGTCAAATTCTCAGGAGGTACTTCCCCCCGGAATTGGCCACCACCATGGCTGACTTCGTCGATACGCCGTGAGCAGGCTTCGCCCCCTTCTCCTCTCCGCGCTGACCCTGGCGCTGGCCCTGGCCGTCACCTGGCTGGTGTGGCGGCACGAGCGCCGCGCCGCCGATGCCGAATTGAGTGCGCAACTGGACTATGCCCTGCGCAGCGTCAGCGGTCGTATCGAACAGCGCATTTCCGCCTATGAGCAGATCCTCCTCGGTGCCCAGGGCATGATGACGACCCTCAGCATCAAGGATCGCCAGGCCTTCTCGCGCTATGTCCAGTCGCTGCAACTGGATGCCAATTTCACCGGCATTCAGACCGTCGGCCTGGTAGAGCTGGTTTCCGAAGCGGGAAAGGCCGCCCATCTGGCCCATATGCGCCGCGCCGTAATCGCCGATTACAGCCTCCACCCCGACGAGGAGCGGGAGTTCCACGCCCCGATCATCCAGCGCGAGCCTTATTTGGGAGAAAGCCGCAATCCCCTGGGCTACGACACATGGTCCGAGCCGGTGCGGCGCCAATCCCTGGAGCGATCCCGCGACACCGGTCAGGTCTCCATCACCGGCAAGCTCCGCCTGCAAATGGAAACCGAGGCCCAGGTGCCGCCCGGCTTCATCATGTATCTGCCCCTGTTCGCGCCGGGTCTTCCCCACGACACTCCGACGCTGCGCCGCGCCAATCTGGTCGGCTGGGTCTATATCTCCTTTCGCATGACCGATTTCATGAACAGCCTTTACGGCGAACAGCCGCCGGGCTTGAACCTGCAGATCCATGACGGGGTCGAGCAAAGCCAGGAGCATCGCATCTATCAATCGGGAGACGATGTGGCCGGGGAACGCCGGGTCAGCGAGTATCTGCTCATGGCGGGCCATACCTGGACCCTGACCATGAGCGCGCGTCAGGATTATCCGCGCCAGCACAGCCGCGACGCGGTGCTGCTGATCGCCGTCGGCGGGACCGGCCTGGCAACCCTTCTGGCCCTTCTGACCTGGGTCATGGTCACCGCCCAGGCCCGCGCCCAGCGGATCGCCACCCTGATGACCAGCGAGTTGCGCGAAAGCGAGCAACGTTGGGCCTTCGCCTTGGAAGGGGCCGGCGATGGCGTCTGGGACTGGAATCTGCTGACCGGCGAGGCGGTCAATTCGCCGCGCTGGAAAGACATTGTCGGCTGCTCCGCCGATTGCGACCTTTCCACCATCGAACGCTGGAAAGCCCTGATCCATCCCGAGGACCGGGGACGGGTTCTGGCCATGATGGATGAGTATATTTCCGGTGCCGCCGCCAGCCCCAGCTTCGCCCTGGAATACCGGCTGCGCTGTTGCCGCGATTCCTGGACCTGGGTACTGTGCCGCGGCATGATCATCGCCCGCGACGATACCGGCAAGCCGGTGCGGATCATCGGCACCCTCTCCGACATCACCGAACGCAAATCCTACGACGAGATCATCGCCGCCAAGGGCCGCGAGCTTGAGCATCTCAACACCAATCTGGCCGCCTCCAATACCGAGCTGGAAATGTTCGCCTACGTGGCCAGCCATGACCTGCGCGAACCGCTGCGCATGGTCAGCTCGTATCTCAGCCTGCTGGAACGGCGCTACGGCCCCGGTCTGGACAAAGATGCCCTCGAATTCCTCGGCTATGCCCGCGACGGCGCCAAACGCATGGATCAGCTGGTACTGGAATTGCTGGATTTCAGCCGCATCGACCGCCGCGGCTCGCCTTTGACGGTCATTGGCCTGTCCGCACCCCTGGCCCAGGCCACCGGCAATCTCCGCGTCCTGATCAAGGAAGCCGGTGCCAGCATCATCATCGGCCCGGAATTGGAGGAGATCCAGGTTCTGGGGGATGCCTCCCAGATCGCCCGGCTGTTCCAGAACATCATCGAGAATGCGCTGAAATACCGGTCTCCCAACCGCGAACCGGTCATCCGGGTCGAGGGCCGCCGGAGCGGCGATTTCTGGGATATCCGCATCTCCGATAACGGCATCGGCATCGAACCCCAGTATTTCGAGCGCATCTTCGGGATCTTCCAGCGCCTGCACACCCGCGACAAATACGACGGTACCGGGATCGGCCTGGCGGTCTGCAAGAAGATCATCGAGCGCCATGGCGGCACGATCGGCCTCGAATCGGAGCCCGATCGCGGCACCACCTTCATCTTCACCCTGAGGGATAGCGCCCTGTCACGATGAGACCAACTCATCGTGACGGGGTTAGGCCCAAGGGGCCGCGCGCCTTATGGCGCGGGAGCCAAGCCGCCACCGGCGGCGCCCGGCGCCTGAGTGCGTCCCGGTGATCGGAAGCGATCACCGGGACTGGGCATAAGAGCGCGGCAAACGCACACTGACGGTCGTGCCCTGCCCCGGCTGACTGTCGATCTCGATGGTCCCGGCGTGCAGATCGACGATCTGGCTGACGATGTGCAGGCCGAGCCCGGCGCCATGCACTCCGTCGGCGGCATTGGAGCGGTAGTATTTCTCGAAGATGCGGTCACGATCATCGGAAGCGATGCCGATACCCCGGTCAACGACCGAGAGGATCACCGCGTCCCCGTCCTCGATCACGACCAGTTCCACCGCTCGGTCGGGGGTCGAGAATTTGACGGCATTATCCAAAAGGTTGGAAATGACGATACGAAGCAGCGACGCGTCCGCTTCCAGGACAACCTTACCGCCGGTACGCAAGACGATATCCCGCCCGGCAAAGACCTGTCGGGCTTCGCCGCATAATTCCTCGGCCAGGACGGACAGATCCACCGGGGCGAGCCCAAGCGTCATGATCCCGGCTTCCAGCCGCTCGTCCGCCAGACAGATCGTCATCAGCCCGGACATGCGCCCGACGGCGCGGGTGATCTTGGCCAGCTCTTCCTGCGCCACCGCATCGTGGCGGGTGAACAGGCCGAGCAATTGCGAAGACGCGGCGATGATGGACAGGGGCAGACGAAATTCATGAGACACCATGGACAGGAAATTGCGCTGTTCCCGGCGGATCTGGCGCTCGGTCTCGGCCGCGTCCTCGGCGACTTTCTTGGCTTCGACCAGGGAATGGTTGGCCGCCTCCAGTTCGGCGGTCCGCCGCCTGACCCGGATATCCAATTCACCATTGGCATCGCGCAGGCTTGCCGCCGAATCCTGTAATTCGGTCACCGCCTGACGCAATTGCCCGGTCATGTGGTCGAAGCCGCGCTCCAGCCGGTCGATCTCGTCGCCCCCCTTGGGCTCACTGGGCGGAACGCTCGCCTCGCGGGGAAGAAACAGGCTGAGTCCGGGCAGCAGATTGCTGATCCGGGCCTCCAGCGCCTCGAGGCGCGAGGTCACCAGCCGGCGGAACAGCGCCAGAATGAGAAGCGCCACCAGAAACGTCTTGACCCCATTGCTGAGCAACAGCGTCACCGCCCGAGACAGCAGCCGCCGATAGATGGAATCCAGGCTGGCGGTCACCTCCATGCTGCCCAGGCGCTGATCGGGGCCGCGCCCCCCATAGACCAGGGAATAATTCCGGGTGACCACGCTGGTGGATCTGGATTCGCCCTCGCTCCAGGAATTGTCCCCCGCCAGGGTGGCGATGGAAGCGCGTTCGATATTGGGCAGATTGACCACCGCCCGCAGCCCCAGCAGAATCTGGCGGTCGTTGAAAGTCCAGACGCTGGCGGCCAGGGACGGCAGCAAGACTTGGACCTGATCCAGCTGGCGGTCCAGATCGTCGCGCTGCTGATGATAATCGGACAGTAATTGCGCCATGGTGATGAACAGGGTCATCACCGAACTGACGGCGATGATCAACAATGCGAGGCGAATGGCGATCCGGCTTCGAACCGGCGATATGGAGCGGAGCAGGCCCATCACCCTATTCCTCGGCCAAGATGGCGGCCACGTCGAGGGTCCGGGACAGCGCCTCCAGGCGCGCCAGGGTGGCCGAAGCCTCGGGATAGGACTTGGCCAAGACCATATAGACCGGAATCCGGCCCATGGGCCGCGAGTTCAGGCCCCGGATGGGCCGGGCGGCCAGGATGGCCTGGGCGTTGGCCTCGTAGGACAGCAGATAATCGGCGCGCCCGGCTTCCAGCATGCGAAAGGCCGCGTCCAGGCTCTCCGCCACCTCGGTGACGATGCCGTGGGCCGGATCATTGATATGTCGGATCAAGCCGCCATAGGTGAAGCCGTTGATGACGATCAGCGATTTTCCCGCCAGCTCTTCCTTGCCCGATACCGGCGGCTTGCCGTCCAGGAAGTAGATTCGGGGTTCTTGCACCAGAACCGGCGCCGAACTGTACAGGCAGCACTCATCCAGCTCGGCCATTCGCACCAGCATGGAGAAGTTGAAACTGCCGTCGCGCAATCCCTTGATCAGGCGGGGAGCGGGGTAGGTTGCGATGCTCCAGGTCAGGCCGGCGGCGGCGAATAAGGGCCGCGCCAGCCGCACCAGCGCCCCCTTGGCGATGCCGTTGTCATTGGTATAGGCCATGGGTGGTGCATCGTTGAAGGCGGCAACGATGGCAGGCGGGCTCGACGCCCCCTGAGCCTGGACAGGCGTCGGCGGCAGGGCAAAGAGTAAAGCAAACAGCAGGAAAGCCTTCACTCGCCCCCATCCTTTGTCCGTTGCCATTGCGCTAGTCAATGTGACGAGCCTCACGCCTTCGTTGTGACGGCCTTTGCGAGATCTGCAGATTATACGATTTCCAATGCTTTCCCAAGCCGGCTCAGCCGGCTTGAAGATGCAACCTTCTCGGCTGGATCGATTCCATTTATTCTCATGGGGAGACGCCTCCCTTAGCGAAACCTGATGTCGGAGGCGCGGAACAATGATCCAGACGGATATTCGAACTCGAACTACGAGGTCGTCGAGGTTTCCCGCATTCAGGCCCGTTAACGAGGATATGCCCCCCTATCCCTTCTGGGCCGCCGGAATCTTGTCGGCGATGGGGCGGATGCGAAACACCGTCAGGACCGTCACCAGGAAGGGCAGCAGGATGGTCAGGACGAGGACCAGAAGGAAGAAAACCGCGATGGTGGCGCCAAGGACGCCCCACAGGTCCGAGGCATGCTCCATCTGGAAAAGGGCGACCACCAGATACACCAGCCCCCCCAGCAACGCGGCGATCTGACCGCCGGTAATGATGGCGTTTTCCACCCGGCTGGGGCTGGGGTTGGGTGAGAAGTCGAAAAACAGAAACCGGAACCCCCAGTGATCGATGGCCATGCGGATAAGGGTGGGGGCGAAAAAAGACCATGCCAGCCACAGTCCGCCGAAGATGGCGCCGGCCACCTCCTTGTCCTCCACCACCAGCCAGATGCCCAAGGCCGGGAGCAGGAACAGGGGCGCCAGCCAGCACAGCTTGTGGGTCTGCGACCGGAAAATGAAGCGGATGTGGGTTCCGAACTCCTTCACATAGACGGTTTCGACCAGATCCGCCGCCTCGGCCTTGGCAAGTTCGGCCGCATCGATTTCGGCCTCGGCCTCGGCCTGGGTCTCGGCCACCAGCCGGGACACGGCATTGGCGTCCGCCGCGGCCCGGTTCATGGTCTCGATTTCGGCGGCCACCTCCTCGGCGGTGGCCGGGCGAACCTCCAGCACCGTCGCCGAGAAAACCAGACTCATGCCGGCCTGGGGATGGTTGGCGTCCAGCACCACCGACGCCCCGTCGATGGCGGTCACGCGATACAGCAAGGTCACACCGCGCGAGGTCTGCTCCAGTTGATCCCCGACCGCCGGAAGCTGGGGAAAGCTCTCACGCGGGATCCTGGCAACCAGATCGGGGTCGTGACGGCCATAGGCATCCTCGGGCGCCAGACTCACCTGGACGGCATCCCCCGCCGCCTTGCCGTCCAGCGCCGCCTCGAGCCTGGTGAAGATGCTGTGATAGCCGCCGTGCAGATAGCGGAACGGCTCGCCTCCATCGTCGAGGACGGTTCCCGCCTGATCGGTCACCCGCTGCCTGAGGGTGACGACGGTGTCCTTCGCAATGTTCATTCAGTCCCCCCGGCGAGTCGCCTGGAATTCGCGGGCATCCAGGAGCTGTTGCTGCTCGGGACTGAGCCCCGAGCAGCCTGCTTTCGCTTGGCCGCCTCGCCCGAAAAGGGCGCCGAGGGCCATGAGGGCACCCCCAACCAGGGCGATCAGCAATCCGGCCGTGGCGAAAATGCCCATCAGAGCCTGAAGCTCGCCGGCATCGCTGATCAGCGCCGCCCCGCTCAATCCCAGCCCACATAACACAAGGGCAATGCCGACCAAGTTGATCATTGTTCTCAAAGTGTGAACTCCCAGAAGAACGCAAGCCAGAACAGGGCGTTCCCCAGCAACAATGCGGCTTGCGAGACGACCACGACCGAACGTCCCCTTCCCAGGGCACGCAGGACGATGGAAATGAGCATGGGGATAAGCAGCAACACCAGGGCCAGGCCGGGATAGAGTGCAAACGGGGTCGGCTGCGGCTTACCGGAAAACAGCAACGCTCCGCCGATCAGGAAGGTCAGCCAGACAGCGCCCAAAGTTCCGCCCAAGTTCAACAGCACAAAGAGCCAAGCGTGGGTCATTCGGACGAATACACCTGCCGCCCGCTCTTGTCCGATCACCAATTCCCCCATCTCTCCCCCGGCCGGCTGCCCCCATACACACGACATAAATATCCCACCGTGCCCGGCAGATCACAAGAGCCACAATGGCGCCCAACGCAGCCGGCTACCGCCGCGACACGACCGGCACACGGCACGAGCGCATGAATTCCGAGACCGCGGGAGGGCTTGCTCTCTTCAGCACCATCCCCCCTCCCACGGTCGCCCCTCGTTCACCGAGATCCCGCGCAGTCGTCGCTCGGCGGGAGAGAGCGCTGCCCTCGATAGCCCCCTGGTAAACATGCACTTGATTGGCATCAAAGTGCCGACGCGAACGGGTGTGCGAACGTCTTGGACCGTCATCGTCGGCGGCACGCCTTTTACCCGAGGGAATGTTTATGAAATTACAAAGCAAGACCGCCGTCGTTACCGGCGCCAGCAGCGGCATCGGTCGCTGCATCGTTGAACGCTTCGCCGCCGAAGGTGCCAAGGTCGTCGCCTTTGCCCGGAACGCTCAGGCCCTTGCCGAACTGGCCGATCGCTTTCCCGGTCAAGTGACGACGGTAACCGGCGACGTGACCAATATCGCCGACCTCACACGCCTGACCGAGGCCGTGGCTGCCATCGGCGGCGCCGACATCGTGATCCCCAATGCTGGCGTGGCACGCGTAGTCGGCTTCGAGGACAGCACCCCCGAGGCCTTCCATGCCCAGTTCTCGGTCAACCTGCTCGGCGCCGCCCAGACCGTCCGTCTGCTGCTGCCGCAGATCCGCAAGGGTGGCTCGGTGCAGTTCATCACCACCTTCCTGACCCAGGTCGGCTTCCCCGGCCTGGCCATCTACAGCGCCAGCAAAGCAGCGCTGAAGTCGCTGGCGCAGACGCTGGCAGCCGAATTGGCGCCGCGCGGCATCCGCGTCAATTCCATTGCCCCCGGCCCCATCGCCACCCCCATCTGGGGCAGCGTCGGCCTCCCGGCCGACGTGCTGGGCCAGGTCGCCGACCAGATCAACGCCCGCCTGCTGACCGGCAAGTTCGGTCAGCCGGAGGACATCGCGGAAACCGCCGTGTTCCTGGCATCGGACGCCGCCAAGAACATCTTCGGTCAGGAGATCGTCGTCGACGGCGGCTATACTGTCGGCTGAAGGCGGCAAGGGGACGGTTTCTGGACCGTCCCCCTTGCCCATTGTGGACCTGCGGGCCGTCGATCCCGTCGCCTATCAGCAGGATCACAATGACTGCTGGGTTCTGGTTCAACGCCATGCCGATCCTAATGTCGGCGTGATGGCGGGGCCGAAGGCTGCTGCGACCAGTGCAGCCGGGGCCGCCGTGGTGGGCGTCGCCACCGGCGCGTCATCGTCGGTCATGTCAGCGGATATAGTCACCGGAGCCATCGGTGGCATGATTGCTGGCCCGATGGTCGATAGCTATCTCCAGGACATCGGTAAGCAGTTCTGGGTTGGCCGGTGCCTGGAGAACCGTGGCTATGAAATTATCAACGCCGATGACGTGCGGCTGACGCCCTATAAATTCTGCATGATGAACTGCCCGATCTCGTCTGGGATCGGCTGCGGCAATTGGGCCGAAACGAATTGGTTCTCGGTGAAGAGGTACGCCATGAGCGCCTCAAGCGCGAACGGGAGGAACGGCGGGCCAAAAAGCCGCTCAACGCCCAGCCTCTTAGCCTGCTGAGGGGGGATGCGCTATTCCCATTCAGAGTGCCTAGTGACTGTGTCGTGGGCAGCAAAATGTGATCGCTGAAGGCGTCTAGAAAACTAGGGGCTATTCAGGGGGCGTAGCTCGCCTCAGCACTTACCCCCTCCCGCACGGTGACGCAGCCGTGTCCTTCTTCACCCCGGCCGATAAGGCGCTGAACCGATCGAAACAACAACCCGACCAATCCGCCGCACCCGAACCTTTTAGTCGGCATCAACATGTTGCTGCACAGGGCGCACGCCTGTTACCGGGGCACATCCGCAGGAAGATTGGGCATGGTCATTTGACCATTCACAGCCGGGCGGCCACGCCGGAGTTCTGCGATGTAGCGCAACTCATTAACTGCAATGGAATTTTTTGGCTCTACTTTGAGGGAGTCGTTGAAGGCGGCCTCGGCTTCATCCAGCCGCTTGAGCTCCACCAGAATGACACCTCGACCACGCAACATGCGGGCACGGTCCCGATCCATGAGAGCCGGCAGAGCAAGGCCAGTTTGGTAATTTGCGAGGGCTTCGGGCCAGCGCTTCAACCGTCCGAGCGCCACCCCCCGCTCACTGACCAGTAGAGGCAAGTGCATGCCCAGTTTCGCGTCGCCGATCTGCTGTGGGAGCGCAAGTCCGGCATCCAGCACTCGGAGTGCATCGGCCGGAAGGTTCACTTCGTTGTAGTAGCTGGCGAGGACGAGGCTAATTGGCGGATAGGGACTCTTCACGGCGATGGTCTTGCGCTTCTCCTCCGCCCCCTTCAGCAACCCACCGAGGGTCTCCGCCATCCCGTCCACCAGCACATATTTAGTTTCGCCGGGGGCTTCAGCGACAGCGTAGGCTGCGCCGGCGTCGGATAGTTCGCGCTCCAGAGCGGGTATATGCTGTCTGGCACTGCGCAAGCCGCGTGTGCGGATGTCTGCCAGGGTCGCATCCAATTCCCCTTGCGCCCGCTCCCATGGCCGAGCAGCCAAAGTGGGCTGGCGTGCGCCCGAGACCTGCGGCGGTGTGGCCCCGGGGCCGCTACTACCATCAACACAGGCCGCGAGAGCGATAACCAGGGAAACTGCAATCATCAGCCTTTGCATGTCACAAGACCTAAACAATACCGAGCTGATTTAGTTTTCAGACACCTTTTAGAGGTTGTCAATAGCAGCCACACTCCCGCCACACCCGCTTGGCGCACCTTCCCCCTTCCCCCACGCGCAGCCTTGCGCTATAACCCGCTCTCTCGCTCACCAAGCTCCCCCGCACCCGTAGCTCAGCTGGATAGAGCGCTGCCCTCCGAAGGCAGAGGTCACAGGTTCGAATCCTGTCGGGTGCGCCAATCTCCATATTGGCAATGACGATGGCCGTTCCAGGTGCCTGGCGCTTGGGAGGGAGCGAAATTCGCCCCCTCCGTCGCTCGTGCCTAGAACTTCACGGTGATGCCCGCGTTGAACGAGCGTCCCGGCGCCGGCAGGGCGCCGACCTGGCCGGTCTGGCTGTGACGCCGCCATTCCGAATAGTCGACGCCGCCCAGCGGGTTGTAGTAGCGCTTGTCGAACAGGTTCTCGATTCCGGCACTCAGCTGGATAGTCTCCCATTCATAGCCGCTGTGCAGGTTGACCAGGACATAGCCTGGGGTCTTGGGTTCGTTGCGCAAAGGGTCGACGCCGGCCTTGGTGCCGACCAATTGCGTCTCGATCCCGTTGGTCCAGCCGCCCAGGCTGTGTTCGATGGCGGCCTTACCGTTGATAGGCATGACGTGGTACATGGCCTTGCCGGTATTGACCATCTCGCCATGCAGCCAGCCGATATTGCCCAGCAGCCTGAGGTCGCCGTAGCCCGTCTCCTTGGCCAGGTAACTGCTGCCCGAGATGTCGACGCCATACATCATGGCGTCGTGATTGGCGAACCGCAGCAACGGGAAATTGGCGCCGTTGCTGGTGAAGTTCTTGACGGTATCCACCCCGATATAATCGGCGATATAGGTGGCATATGGCGTCGCCTTGATATTCCAGTCGCGGCGGGTCTGGTCATGCAGGCCGATGCTGGTGCTGATCGTGTGGGCCACCTCGGGCTTGAGGCTGAGATTGCCCACATAGGAATTGGCATCACCGAACCAGTTGATCATGGACGAGTCCATCTGCTGGGTGGACCATGAATACCGTTCGTAGAGATTGGGCGAGCGCGACTTTCGCGCATAGCCGAACTCGTTGGTGCTGGTCTCCGTCGGCTCATAGCGGACCAGGGCGGTCATGTCGAAATTGGCGTCCACCTTGTGATGATCAAGGGCATTGAACGTCATGGCGTTGGCTGCCGCGGTGGCGTTCATGCCGCCGGTGCTGTACGCGTTGACCTTGCCCGTATTCATCAAGACGGTGTCGTTGCGCAGGCCCAGCAGGGTGGTCCATTGCGGCGTCCATTTCTCCTCCCACTCGGCGAAGGTGCCGATGACGTCGCGGCTGCCGTGATTGATGGAGGAGAAGGCGCTGGGGCTCATCATGCCGCTGGCCAGGGGCGGCCACCAATCATCGAGCAGGAAGCGGTGAACCTCGTTGCCGATTCGAACGGTGTTGGTGTCGGAAACGCGGATATCGCCCTTGACCGCATAGCCAAGATCCATGGCCTTGGTTCGCATGGGCATGGCCCCACCCTTTTCCGAGGCCAGCTGATCCATGGAATGGCGAACCGCCTGCCAATAGGCCTTGGCCTCCAGCTTGCCCCAGCCGAACTCGCCTTCGTAGCGGCTGTTCAGGAAATTGCCGCGATTGCCTGTCATGTCCATGCGCTGGTTGGAGAAACCCTGGACCGGGATGAATTGTTGCCCGGCCTGCATGACCAGCAGATGGTTCTCGTGATGGGCGCCGAGGGTGACGGCATGATTGCGGGAT
>JACQAD010000087.1 GCA_016195125.1 Magnetospirillum sp. | reverse complement strand
GCCTGATGGTCCTCGACCTGGGCGCCCTGGTGGCCGGCGCCAAGTTCAGGGGCGAGTTCGAGGAACGCCTGAAGGCGGTGCTGACCGAAGTCACCGCCGCCAATGGCGAGGTCATCTTGTTCATCGACGAGATGCACACCCTGATCGGCGCCGGTGCCGCCGAGGGCTCCATGGATGCCTCCAACCTGCTGAAGCCGGCCCTGGCCCGGGGCGAGTTGCATTGCGTCGGCGCCACCACCCTCAATGAATACCGCAAGCATGTGGAGAAGGACGCCGCTCTGGCCCGGCGCTTCCAGTCGGTGTTCGTCTCCGAGCCGGGCGTCGAGGACACCATCTCCATCCTGCGCGGCCTCAAGGAGAAGTACGAGCTGCACCATGGCGTGCGCATCGCCGACGGCTCGCTGGTGGCGGCGGCGACCTTGTCCAACCGCTACATCACCGATCGTTTCCTGCCCGACAAGGCCATCGATCTGGTGGACGAGGCGGCGTCGCGCCTGAGGATGCAGATCGATTCCAAGCCCGAGGCCCTGGATGAACTGGACCGCCGCATCGTCCAGCTGAAGATCGAGCGCGAGGCCTTGAAGAAGGAAAGCGACAGCGGCTCACGCGACCGCCTGGGCCGGATCGAGGTGGAGCTGACCCAGCTGGAGCGGGAATCCTTCGATATGTCCGAGCGCTGGCGGGCCGAGAAGAACCAGCTGGCCTCGTCCACCAAGGTCAAGGAACAGCTGGAGGAGGCTCGTATCGAGCTGGCCAATGCCGAGCGTGCCGCCAATTGGGCGCGGGCCGGCGAGCTGAAATTCGGGGTGATCCCGGAACTGGAACGCCAGATCGAGGGTGGGGCCGGGGCCGGCGTGCGGCTGCTGACCGAATCGGTGACCGAGGAACACATCGCCTCGGTGGTGTCGCGCTGGACCGGCATTCCCATGGAAAAGATGCTCCAGGGTGAGCGCGAAAAGCTGCTGGACATGGAGGGCCGCCTCAAATCCCGTGTCGTGGGGCAGAGCGAGGCCCTGGTGGCGGTCTCCAACGCGGTGCGCCGGGCGCGGGCCGGGCTGCAGGATCCCAACCGCCCCATCGGCTCCTTCCTGTTCCTGGGCCCGACCGGCGTCGGCAAGACCGAGCTGACCAAGGCCCTGGCCGAGTTCCTGTTCGACGACGAAACCGCCCTGGTGCGGATGGATATGTCGGAATACATGGAAAAGCATTCCGTGGCCCGTCTGATCGGCGCGCCTCCCGGCTATGTGGGCTACGAGGAGGGCGGCGCGCTCACCGAGGCGGTTCGGCGCCGGCCCTATCAGGTGATCTTGTTCGACGAGGTGGAAAAGGCCCACCCGGACGTCTTCAACGTGCTGCTGCAGGTGCTCGACGACGGACGCCTGACCGACGGTCAGGGCCGCACCGTGGATTTCCGCAACACCCTGATCGTGCTGACCTCCAACCTGGGCTCGGAAATCCTGGCCAATCAGGAGGAGGGGCAGGATTCAGGCGAGGTCCGGGCCGAGGTCATGGAGGTGGTCCGTGCCTCCTTCCGGCCCGAATTCCTCAACCGCCTGGACGAGATCTTGCTGTTCCATCGCCTGGGGCGCGGCGACATGGCTGGGATCGTCGATATCCAGCTGGCGCGCCTGCGCAAGCTGCTGGCCGATCGCAAGGTCACGCTGGAACTCGATCAGGCGGCCATCACCTGGTTGGGGGAAAGGGGCTATGACCCGGTTTATGGTGCCCGCCCGCTCAAGCGGGTGATTCAGCGGGTGCTGCAGAACCCCATGGCCAGCCTGATTCTCGAAGGCGGGATCAAGGATGGCGACACCGTCCAGGTTAGCGCCGGCGATGGCGGGCTGCTGATCAACGGCCGATTTGCCGGTGACGCGGTATGAGTATCCCAGGCGTATAGGGGGGCATGGCTGCCATTCCGGTATTCGAGGGCTGAATTACTGGCACGCCGTCTCCACATCGTGTTAGAAGCCCGTCCCTCAAGGAATAGCCGGTGCTCCTCTCCCCCCCATCCCCCCCGGGAGCGCCGGTTTGATCGGGTCGTCGTTTCGGCGGCGACCCGATCGCCCCTGACCAAATCCAAGAACATCTTCATCCGGTGGTCCGGGCGGCGGCGAGGCCTCTCCGTCCGGCACATTGGTAAAGGCCGCTGCTTGTCGGGATGACGGGTGCGGATGATCGCCTCAGTTGGCCTTGGCCGGGATCGCCTTGGTGCCGTTGATGGCGATATGCGATGCCGAGGGAATCTGGGCCATCAGCAGATCGCTCTGGCGCTTGTGGGCCTGGAAGCGCTCCAGGTCGCGTCCGGCCAGCTTGATGCCGGTCGGCACCTTGATGCTGAGCGGATTGACCTGATTGTTGCCCTGCAGCACCTCGTAATGGAGATGGGGGCCGGTGGAGCGGCCGGTGGAGCCGACAAAGCCGATGATCTGGCCCTGGGTCACCCGGCGGCCGGTATGGACACCCTGGGCGATGCGCTGCATGTGGGCGTAGGCGGTGGCGAAGCCGTTGCCGTGGCGGATGCGCACGTAATTACCGTAGGCGCCATTGGCGCCCGCCATCTCCACCGAGCCGTCACCGGCGGCCTGGATGGGGGTGCCGGGAGGAACGCCGAAATCGATCCCCTTGTGCATCTTGGAATAGCCCAGGATCGGATGGTGGCGCAGGCCGAAGCCCGAGGTGATCTTGGCGCCGTCCACCGGAGTCTTGAGCAGAGCCTTCTTGGCGCTTTCGCCCTTACCGTTGAAGAAGTCGTTCTGGCCCGATCCGTCCTCGAAGCGATAAAGGGTGATCTCGGCGCCCGACAGGTCCAGTCCGGTAAAGAGCAATTCGCCGGCCTTCACCAGTTTGCCCTTGGTGTCGTACCAGCCCTCGAACATCACTTCGAAGGTGTCGCCCGACTGGATGTCGCGCTGGAAGTCGACGTCGTAGCTGAGCACCTTGATCATGTTGATGATGACCTGGGCGGGCACGCCGGCGGAGGAGGCGCTCTCGAACAGGCTGGACTTGATGGTGCCGCTGTAATGGGCCACCTGGCGGGTGACCTGACGCTTCTCCTCGCGGCCGGTGAAGCCGCCGGTCTTGTTGCGCCGGGCCTGAACCTCGCGGATGGGGTCGGCGGCCAGGCTCATCTGCGAGAACTCGCCCTGGCCGAAGCCGGCGGGGTCGGGGTCGAAGGTCACCGTGACCTTTTGGCCGGCCTTGAGGTCGCGGGGGTCGAAAACCTTGATCAAGGCCTCCACCGCCTGGGCCGCATCCATGGAATTGATGCCGGCGCGCCCCAGCAGGCTCATCAGCGTCTCACCCGATCCCACCTGCACGATGTGATCGGAAGGACGCCGCGAGCGGTCTTCCAACTCGCTGTCGGTGACGTCGCCCACCACATGGGCGCTCGCCTCGGCTTCCATATCCATATAGAGGGACGGGGCCTTGTCCAGGTCACCGCTATCGTCGCCGAAGGGCGAAAAGCCGGTAAACGGCCTCGAGGCCAGGAGGACAACGCCGGCGACGACCAGGGCAATGGCCAGGGCCTTCAGGCTGCGTTGCAGTTTGGCTGTGACGAGGCCGCCCAAGTGATCCACTCATCTGAAGATAAGTCTGGCTGGGTTATGGCAGCCCCCTCGACCCCAAGGCAACCCTTAAAGCCCCTCAGGGGGGCTTGGGGGTGATGGAAGACGTCCTTTTTGCAGGTGCGAAAGAATTCCCTAACAAGGGGGTTGACGGGGGGATCGGAGCGATATAGAAACCGCGCCTCGCTGCCGAGAACCTTCGGGTTGGAACGCGGCGGGACGGCCCGGTCAGCGGGTTTCGCCGCAAGGTGAAATAAGGTGTTGACGGGGCCGGATGGGGCGAGTACAACCCGCCCCTCGCTGCGACGGACTTTGGTTCGGGGCGGTGGGAGATGGCCCGGTCAGCGGGTTTCGGCGGAAGTCGAAAATGAGGTGTTGACAGGGTTTTGTGGGGCGAGTAAAACCCGCCCCTCGCTGCGACGGACCTTTGGTTCGGAGCGGT
>JACQAD010000086.1 GCA_016195125.1 Magnetospirillum sp. | reverse complement strand
CGTATAGCCGATCAGGGCGGCCTCGCGGGTCAGTTCCTCCACCGATTGGGCGGTGCCGTGATAGCCGGGCACCAGCGGCACCCCGGCGGCCTGCATCAAGCGCTTGGATTCGGCCTTGGAACCCATGGCGCGGATGGCGCCCACCGGCGGGCCGATGAAGGTCACCCCCGCCTTGGCGCAGGCTTCGGCAAAGCCGGCATTCTCGGACAGGAAGCCATAGCCGGGATGAACGGCCCCGGCGCCGGATCGCTTGGCGGCCTCCAGGATGATGTCGGCGCGTAGATAGCTCTCGGCGGCGGGGGCCGGGCCGATCAGGAAGGCCTCGTCGGCCATGGCCACGTGCATGGCATTGGCATCGGCCTCGGAATAGACGGCGACGGTGCGGATGCCCAGGCGTCGGGCGGTGCGGATGACCCGGCAGGCGATTTCGCCGCGATTGGCGATGAGGATTTTATCGAACATCAGTTATCCCTCGATCCAACTCGGCTTGCGCTTTTCCAGGAAGGCGCGGATGCCTTCCTTGCCCTCGTCGCTGGCGCGGCGCTGGGCGATCTGTTCGGCGGTCCAGTGACGGAGATCGTCGCCCAGGGGCTGATCGGCGGCGCGGCGGATCAGGGTCTTGGCCGCCGCCATGGCGTCGGGTCCGTTGGCCTTGATCCTGGCCAGCCACCTGTCGCGGACCTCGCCCAGGCGTTCGGCGGGGACCACCTCGTGCACCAGGCCGCTGGCCTTGGCCTCGGCGGCGTCGAACAATTCGGCGGTGACGGCGTAGCGCCGCGCGGCGCGGCCGCCCATGGCCCGGACCACATAGGGCGAGATTACCGCCGGGATGATGCCCAGCTTGACCTCGGACAGGCAGAAGCCGGCGCCTTCCGCCGCCACCACCAGATCGCAGCAGGCCACCAGCCCGACGCCCCCGCCATAGGCGGCGCCCTGGACCACTCCTATGACGGGACGCGGGCAGGCGTCGATGGCTTCGAGCATGTCCGACAGCGCCTGGGCGTCGGCCAGATTCTCGGCCTGGGAATACGACGCCATGCGCTTCATCCACTCCAGGTCGGCGCCGGCGGAAAAGCTCTTGCCGGTGGAGTCGAGAACCACGGCCCGCACGCCCGGCGCCGTGGCGGCATCCTTGAAGGCGGTGGTCAGCTCGGCGATCAGCGCGTCATCGAAGGCGTTGTGCCGCTCGGCCCGATTGAGGGTGATGGTGCGCACGCCGTCGGCGGTGGTGATGAGAAGGGCGCTCATGGGGTGCTCCTCGGCACCGACAGAGCGTGCGGATGCTGGGAATCAACCACAGAGACACAGAGACACAGAGAAAATACAGAGGAATAAAATAGGTCTGCTTTTCTCTGTGCCATCTCTGTGTCTCTGTGTCTCTGTGGTGAAATCCCCCGCATATCGCGGAACCATCGTCTCCGGTTTCTCATCCCCGCCTCCTACATCCGAAACACGCCGAACTTGGTCGGCTCGATGGGGGCGTTGAGGGCGGCCGACAGACCCAGTGCCAGGACCGTGCGGGTTTCGGCCGGGTCGATCAGGCCGTCATCCCACAGGCGCGCCCCGGCATAATAGGGATGGCCCTGGGTTTCGTACTGGTCGCGGATGGGAGCCTTGAAGGCTTCCTCGTCCTCGGCGGCCCAGCTCTGGCCCTTGGCTTCCATGGCATCACGCTTGATCTGGGCCATGACGTTGGCGGCCTGCTCGCCGCCCATCACCGAGACTCTTGCATTGGGCCACATGAACAGCATCCGAGGCTGATAGGCGCGGCCGCACATGCCGTAATTGCCGGCGCCGAAGCTGCCACCCAGAATGACGGTAAAGCGCGGCACCTTGGCGCAGGCCACGGCGGTGACCATCTTGGCGCCGTCCTTGGCGATGCCGCCGGCCTCGTACTTCTTGCCGATCATGAAGCCGGTGATGTTCTGCAGGAAGATCAGCGGAATGCCGCGCTGGCTGCACAATTCCACGAAATGGGCCCCCTTCTGGGCGCTTTCCGAGAACAGGATGCCGTTATTGGCGACGATGCCGACGGGATAGCCCCAGATATGGGCGAAGCCGCAGACCAGGGTGGTGCCGTAGGTCTGCTTGAACTCGTCCAGCCTGGAGCCGTCGACGATGCGGGCGATGACCTCGCGCACGTCGTAGGGCTTGCGGCGATCGGTGGGGATGATGCCGTAGATGTCCTTGGGGTCGTAGAGCGGCTCTTCCGGCGGCTGGATGTTCAGGCTGACCGGCTTGGTGCGGTTGAGATTGCCGACGATGCGGCGCGCGATGGCCAAGGCGTGGCCGTCATCCTGGGCGTAATGGTCGGTGACGCCCGAGGTGCGGCAATGGACATCGGCGCCGCCCAGTTCCTCGGCGGTGACCACCTCGCCGGTGGCGGCTTTCACCAAAGGCGGGCCGCCCAGGAAGATGGTGCCCTGGTTCTTGACGATGACGCTTTCGTCGCTCATGGCCGGGATATAGGCGCCGCCCGCCGTGCACGAGCCGTGCACCACGGAAAGCTGGGGAATGCCCGCCGCCGACATCTGGGCCTGATTATAGAAAATCCGGCCGAAATGCTCCTTGTCGGGAAAGACCTCGTCCTGGTTGGGCAGGTTGGCGCCACCCGATTCCACCAGATAGACGCAGGGCAGGTTGTTTTCCTTGGCGATCTCCTGGGCGCGGAGATGCTTCTTGACCGTCATGGGGTAGTAGGAGCCGCCCTTCACCGTGCCGTCATTGGCGACGATCATGCATTCCTGGCCGGCGATGGAGCCGATGCCGGTGATGATGCCGGCGCCCATCACGTCCTTGGAATACATGTCCCAGGCGGCCAGCTGCGAGAATTCCAGGAAGGGCGAGCCCACGTCGAGCAGGCGGCGGATACGCTCGCGCGGCAACAGCTTGCCTCGGGCGATGTGGCGCTCGCGCATGGCCGGGCCGCCGCCGCCCTTGACCTGGGCCACGACCGTCCTGAGGTCGTCCACCAGGGCCTGGGTCGCCTCGGCATTGGCCTTGAACTCGTCCGAGCGGGGGTTGATCGAGGATTTGATGACGGTCATGTCTTTTATGTCCCTCAGGCGCCGGGCGCCGCCTCCGGCGGCTTGGCTTCCGCGTCGCAAGGCGTGCCGGCCCTTGGCCGCAACTCCGGGCCTCGTGGCCCGTCGATTCGTCCCCCTCCCGCCGAGGGAGGGGGGAGAGAGACCTACTTGGTCTCTTCGAACAATTCGCGGCCGATGAGCATACGGCGGATTTCGCTGGTGCCGGCGCCGATCTCGTAGAGCTTGGCGTCGCGCAGCAGCCGGCCGGTGGCGTATTCGTTGATATAGCCGTTGCCGCCCAGGGTCTGGATCGCCTCCAGGGTCATCCAGGTGGCCTTCTCGGCGCCGTAGAGGATGACGCCGGCGGCGTCCTTGCGGTTGGTCTCTCCCCGGTCGCAGGCCTTGGCCACCGCATAGGTGTAGGCGCGGCAGGCGTTGAAGGTGGTGTACATGTCGGCCAGCTTGCCCTGCATCAGCTGGAAGGTGCCGATGGGCTGGCCGAACTGGCTGCGCTCGTGGACATAGTGAATGACGATATCCATGCAGGCGGCCATGATGCCCAGGGGGCCGCCGGTCAGTACCACCCGCTCGTAATCCAGGCCGCTCATCAGGACGTTGACGCCCTTGCCCACGGCGTTGAGCACGTTCTCTTCCGGCACTTCGCAATCCTGGAACACCAGCTCGCCGGTGTTGGAGCCGCGCATGCCCAGCTTGTCCAGCTTCTGGGCCACGGAAAAGCCCTTGAAGCCCTTCTCGACGATGAAGGCGGTGATGCCGCGCGGCCCGGCATGGATGTCGGTCTTGGCATAGACCACGATCACGTCGGCGTCGGGGCCGTTGGTGATCCACATCTTGGTGCCGTTGAGGATGTAGCGGTCACCCTTCTTCTCGGCCTTCAGCTTCATGCTGACCACGTCGGAACCGGCATTGGGCTCGCTCATGGCCAGGGCGCCGATATACTCGCCCGAGATCAGCTTGGGCAGGTACTTCATCTTCTGCGCTTCGGTGCCGTTGCGCTTGATCTGGTTGACGCAGAGATTGGAATGCGCGCCGTAGGACAGACCCACCGAGGCCGAGGCCCGGCTGATCTCCTCCATGGCGACCACGTGTTCCAGATAGCCCATACCGGCGCCGCCGTACTTCTCCTCCACGGTGATGCCCAGCAGGCCCATGGCGCCCAGGCGGGGCCACAGCTCGTTGGGGAACTCGTTGCTGCGGTCGATCTCGGCGGCGCGGGGCGCGATCTCGGCGGAAGCGAAGGCGCTCACCGCGTCACGCATCATGTCGGCGGTCTCGCCCAGATCGAAATTCAGCGCGGAATTGAAGCCGGTCATCGCTTGCTCCCTCATCGGCTTGTGATTTTGCGTTAAACGAGCATACGTTTTTTTAATTGGACCGCAAGCGGATTCAGCCGCCCAGGATCAACAGCCACAGCGGCAGGATCAGGGCGCCGGCCATCACCTGGGCCGAGAGCATGGTCGCCACCAGGGGGGCGTCACCACCCATCTGGCGCGCGGTCAGGTAGGAGGCGGGCGAGGCGGGCAGGGCGGTATAGATTCCGCAGGCGGCCAGAGCCGCGCCCTCCAATCCCACCAGCTTGAGGACGGCCAGGGCCAGCAGCGGCATCACCATCATCTTGGCGCCGACCGCCAGCCAGACCGAGGGGGCAGGGCGGCGCAGGCTGGACAGCCTGATGCCGGCGCCGATGGACAGCAGGGCCAGGGGCAGCGACGCCCCGCCCAGGATGTCGAGGGCCGAGGCGATCACCGCCGGCAATTGGACGCCGCTCAGATTGAGCGCCCCGCCGAGGATGCAAGACAGGATCAGCGGATTGGTGACCACCGGCAGGACCGCCTGTCTCCAGCGCAATTTACCTCCCGCCCCGGCCCAGCGCAGCATGGCCAGGGTGGAAAGCAGGTTGACCAGGGGCACCACGGCGGCGGTGCAGATGGCCATCATCGCCACGCCCTGGGCGCCCCACAGGCCGGCGCCCAGGGCCAGCCCCACATAGGTGTTGGGGCGGATCACGCATTGGAACAGCGAGGTGAAGGCCGGCCCCTGGAGGAACCACGGCGCGCCGGCCAGCCGCCGGATCGCCAGAATAGCGGCCAGGGCCATGACCAGAACCAGTCCGGCCTGGATTGCGAAGATGGTCGCCACCGGCAGACCGTCGAGGCGGGCGCGGCCCAGGCTGGTGATCAGCAAGGCGGGCAGGAACAGATGGAAGGTGGCCCATTCGGCCGGCTGCCAGAATGAGTCGGCAACCCAGTGGCGCGATCGCATCTGGTGCCCCAGCGCGATCAGCAGCATCACTGGGGCAAGGGCGATCAGAACCGGGCTCATTCCACCCCGTGTTCGCGCAGCGCCGCCTTGGCGTCGGCCAATTCGGCCCCCATCTCGCGGACGGTCGTCAGCAGGGACAGGATCAGGGTGTTCAGACCCGGCGGGGCCTGATCCATCATGCTCCGAATGGCATCCTTGGACAGGATCAGGCAGGTGCAATCGTCATCGGCGATGGCCCCGGCCATGCGCGGCGCCGCATCGATCAGGGACAATTCGCCGAACACCTGGAACGGCCAGATGCGGCCGATGGTGACCTTTTGGCCGGCGACGGTCTTGAAGATGCGAACCGTGCCCTGCTGCAGCATATAGGCTTCGTTGCCGGACTCGCCTTCGCGAAAAATGACACTGCCCTTGGCAAAGGTGCGGCGCTCGGGAATGCTGTTCTTGCTCTCGGCCATGATCGTTCCTCGCCCCAACTCGAACGGCGGTCAGCATAGCGGTCCGACGGAGCTTGTCCAATCCGGTCGGTGCCCGAGAGCTTGTCATCATACCGCCGGTTGCCTTGAGGCCGGGGCTCGGGGTACGCTTTGGAAAAAAAGACGTCCGAGGCTGTCATCAGGGAGAAGTCGTCATGGGAAAACCCCATCGGATTGCGCTGGCCTTGCAGGGTGGAGGCGTGCACGGCGCTTTCACCTGGGGTGTTCTTGACGCCATGCTGAATGAAGCGGCGCAAGGGACGATCGAGTTCGTCGGCATCAGCGGCGCCTCGTCGGGGGCGTTGACCGCCACCGCCTTGGCCTATGGCTATCATGAAGGCGCCGCCCAGCCCGGCCCCGCCACGGCGCGCTCCAAGCGTATGGCCGAGGCCGCCCGGACCAAGATCCGCGAATTGTGGGAGACGGTGGCCCGTGCCGCCTTCTGGGGCGGCAATCCCTTCGTCGCCGCCATCGGTCTGGCCCAGGGCTGGAACATCGACGATTCCCCCGCCGCCCGCTGGGCCGATGTGGCGGGGTCCAATACTCCGGCGGCGGAATCGGGCCTGGGCACCTATCTCAACGCCGTGCTGCGGGACGTGCTGCCCGAGATTCCCGCCATCTTCGCCCTGCCGCAGCCGGGCACGCCCACCCTGGTGGTGGCCGCCACCGATATCGGCGAGTGCCGCCGCCAGCTGTTCATCGACGGCGCCGTCTCGCCCGACGCGGTGCGGGCATCGACCAATCTGCCCACCTCGCTGCACAGTGTGAGCATCGGCGATCATCATTACTGGGATGGCGGCTATATGGGCAATCCGCCCCTGACTCCGCTGGTGGAGCGCCTGCGCGAGGCCGATGCCGAGGATCTGGTGCTGGTGACCCTGAACCCGCTGCATCGCGACGGCCCGCCGCCGCGCGGCGCCCGTCAGGTGCTGGACCGTCTCAACGAGGTGGCCTTCAACTCGTCGCTGGTGCACGAGGTCAACGCCATCGAGACCATCAACCGTCTGGTCGATGCCGGCATGATCAAGGATCCGCCCGACGGCCAGCACCCCTATCGCCGGGTCAATCTGCACCGCATCCACGCCGACGAGGAAATGGTCAAGCTGGGCGTCTATTCCAAGGATGCGCCGGCCTGGGACTTCCTGGTCTATCTCCGCGACCTGGGCCGCAAGGCCTTCGCCGAATCCTGGCCCACCATCAAGCCGGCCCTGGGCAAGCGCTCGTCCTGGGACACCAATTCGGTCTGCGACATGATCCTGGCCCGCAAGGCCATCACCCAGCGGGATCGGTAGAGTTAAAAGCCGGGAACTCTTTAAGCTGGAGCGGCGTTTGAGCCCTGAGAAGGCGGAGCCTTGATCGCCACCAGATTGATCTGGGTCTCGGCGACGACGTTGTTGTAGTGACGGGCGTGGAATTCCACCTCGGCATTGGACATCTCGCCGCCGGCCAGACGCTGGCGCCAGTACTCGTCCAGGGTATGGGCGACCTTGGTGATGCGAAAGTCGATGCCCAGTTGCAGGCCCAGGGGAGTGTTGGCGGCGCCGCTGGCGATACGCTGGCGGTTCTTGTCCTGGTTGAAGCAATCCAGGCCCTCCCAGGTGATGGGCCGGACATGGGTGGGATCCCACAGGAAATAATCGTGGCGGGGATGGGGAACGGTGATCTCGATTTCCGCCTCGTGACGGCAGATGCGCCACAATTCCTGCATGATCCCGAGGAACAGCGGGGCGGAGG